>JABJOK010000024.1 GCA_018664365.1 Candidatus Peregrinibacteria bacterium
GATCACTGCCTCAGTAAATATGAACAGGTTGAGATAAAAGAGGTAGCTTTAGAGTACCAAAAAAGTCTTCTTACTGACTATATCCGCGTTATTTATGAAGAGGAAAATGCTTTACTTGCATTTGACGATAATGGGGACGTTGATGCGTTTAAGATGTTGCTTGCAGATGGAACTGTTGGAGATAATTTAAGACAATTAGAATATTTTGACCTTTTAAATGAAGCGGGGCAGCAGTTGGTTGTAAAGCTTGAAGATCTTTCAAAGGATTTAAAGTCATATGACAAACGTCTTAGTTCTAAACTTTCTGATTTGACTATGTTTCAGGAAGAGATTGAGGCAGAGAAGGAGCAGCTTGAGATGCAAAAAATTTCAAAGGAAAACCTATTAAAGCTAACTGGCGGTCAAGAGGATATTTATACTGAACTTCTTGAGCAAAGTATGAAGGAGCAGGAGGAATTGGTTATGGATATCAAGAAACTTGATGACGCTATTCAATTTATTCTGGAAAAAATCGAGGAAGAGGGGGTTAATTTCAACCCTGATGACTACATGGACCTTTTGGACTATAAAACTCAGGTTTTGTATGACTTCAGGCTTAATCATGATGGTTCAGGGTATGATTTTTCATGGCCTGTTACTCCAGAGAGGGGTATTTCTGCCTATTTCCGCGATCCGGGATATGCTGGAACCTTTGGTGTAAGGCATAACGCTGTGGATCTTCCTGTATATCAGAGCTCTCCTGTTCGTGCTGCTGCACACGGAGTAGTTTATACGACTGCTGATAATGGATACGGTTACAGCTACATCATTCTAGCGCACGCTAATGGCTTCATGACTGTTTATGGCCATATTAGCGATATCATTGTAGAAGAAGGGGATACTGTCCCACAGGGGTCAATTATAGGCCTTTCAGGGGGTATGCCTGGAACTCCTGGTTCTGGGTATATGACTACAGGACCTCATTTGCATTTTGAGATGTTGAAAAATGGATTCCACATAGATCCTCTAGATTACTTATCTCTCAATGTCTTTGAAGAGGAAGATATTGAATGGCTCCCAGAAAAATACCTAGAGAAGTGGAAGGATGATAGTAATTTTGTACCAGTAAGCCGGTTCTGATAGAATTTGGGCATGAAGAATGTGCCTGAGATTATTTCAGTACTCAAGAGAACTTATCCTGATGCGAAGATCGCACTGAATTTTGAGGATACATGGCAACTTCTTGTGGCTGTTGTTCTTTCTGCGCAGTGCACTGATGTGCGGGTAAACATGGTTACTCCCCCATTATTTAAGAAATATCCTCATGTTAAGGATTTTGCAAATTGCGATATCGAAGATTTGGAGAAGATGATCTATTCGACTGGATTTTACAAAAATAAGACAAAAAATATAAAAGCCGCTGCTGAAATGGTTGTAGGTGATTTTGGAGGAAAGGTTCCCTCTACTATGGAAGAATTATTAGAAATCCCTGGAGTCGCTCGTAAAACTGCCAACGTTATTCTGCATTCTGGATTTGGAAGGTGTGAAGGTGTTGTTGTTGATACACATGTGATTCGTCTTTCCGGAAAATTCAAGTGGGTTCCTCGGAAGTATGTTGAGTCAAAAAATGCTGTAAAAATTGAGCAGGAATTGATGAAGCTGGTTTCTAAAAAGGACTGGGGTAAGCTTTCGCATCTTCTTATCTTTCATGGGCGAAATACCTGCATTGCGCGCAGGCCAAAATGCAAGGAGTGTCCTCTAAGTCAAATCTGTCCTTCTTCTGAGGTGTGATTGGTGATCTGTACCCTATTTTGCCAAATAAATTGTTTTGATCTTTTCTGGGTCTTCCTTGATGCACTTTGGACAAGCGGTATACCACATCCACAGTTCTGTTGGCTTGTGACCTAGTTCTGTTTCAAGTTCTGTCATGTCCTCCTTCATCTTGCTCCAGGGTTTAGCTGATGCCTTGCAGTAGTATTCACCACTTAGATCGACTACGTTACTGTCTGGAGTTCCTTCTCCTGTAATCTCAAGCATTAGTGTTGACCAGAACATTCCGCCTTTATCAACTAGCATTGCTCCATCTGGAACGGTGTAGCCCGCTTTTTCTGCGCCTAATTTGGCTCTTGTTACATCAATTGCCATTGAGAATGGAAAGAAAAGAATTCTTGGGGAATATGTTTTGTAGAATTTCTTTGAAATCTGCTTCTTTTGCTTGTCCCACTGAGCCCCATCGATCTTTGCTGGGCAGTGGCAAGGGAGAGCCTCTCCTGTCGAGGCAGGTTTTTCTTCGGATGGAGTCTCTTGAGGCGTTGAGGCTTCCGCAGCTGGTGCAGCTTCTTGAGGCACTTCTGCCGGAGCTGGTTCTTGGGCTGGGGCCTCAGGCTGTGTCGAAGCTGGTTCTGCAGGTGCCGCCTCGGTAGCAGGAGTCGCTTCCGGAGCTTCAGGCGCTGCTGGAGTTGGCTGTGCAGGTGCAGGTGTTGACTCTGCAGCTGGAACTGTAGCCTGTTCTGGAGCCGGTGTTTCAGTAGGTGCTGCCGTAGGCTCAGCAGTATTGTTATCTGTTTTTGGGTCTGTAGGTTGTGTTGTATCGTCCATAGAGTAAGGTGTTTAAATTTTGTCTATTGTACTACGGTCTAATCCTGTTTATCAAGCGAGGGAATGGAATTGTCTCTCTAATGTGCTTTGTGCCGCAAATCCATCCGGTGAGCCTTTCTAGTCCTATACCGAATCCTGAGTGTGGAACTGATCCATATTTTCTAAGATCTAGGTACCAGCTAAACTCCTTCTCGTCGAGTCCATGCTCCTTGATTCTTCCTAAAAGCACGTCGTAATCTGCCTCACGTTCTGATCCACCAATGACTTCTCCGTATCCTTCAGGTGCTAGCATGTCTGCGCAAAGTGCTAGATTCTCATTTTCTGGATCACGTTTCATGTAGAAGGCCTTTACCTCTGCTGGATATTTCTCTACGAAAATAGGTTTGTCGTATTTGTTTGTAAGGATTGTCTCGTCATCTCCACCAAGATCATCATTCTCCTTAATATCTGATCCCATTTCCTGAAGTTCCTTCACGACCTCAGCATGGGTCTTATAGATAAATGGTGCTTCGATTTTTTCTAAAGCTGACACGTCACGCTCAAGATCAGCAAGTTCCTTCTTATTTTCCTCTAGAGCCTTTTTTATCACGTGAACTATCAATCCTTCTTGAATCTTCATATTCTCTTCATGCTCCACAAATGCTGCCTCCGCATCCATCATCCAAAATTCTGTAAGGTGACGTCGAGTTTTAGACTTCTCTGCACGGAAAACTGGACCAAAGTCGAAGCATCTTCCAACTGAAAAGATAGCCGCCTCTAGGTAGAGCTGCCCAGACTGTGAAAGATAGGCTTTCCCCTCATCAAAATACTCAACATCAAAGAGAGTAGTGGTTCCCTCGCAAGCATTTGGGGTAAGGATTGGCGAATCGATCTTTATAAATCCCTCCTTATTAAGATACTCGTAAATTCCATTAATAATTGTGTTTCTAACAATCTGAATCGCCCGCTGCCTCTTGGAGCGAAGCCAAAGGTGTCGATTTTCAAGTAAAAAGTCTGTTCCGTGCTCCTTTTTAGCGATTGGGTATTCCCCATCAACCAAATGAACGATCTCTATCTCTGAAACCTGCAGCTCAAAGACGTCATCGTGCTTTGGGTGCTGAGTAACCTCTCCGGTAACCTTAACCGATGACTCCATTGTTAGCTTGTCAGCCGTCTTAAAAACCTCTGTCTCCTCAGATTTATCGAAAACCACCCCCTGAACTACTCCGCTACCGTCGCGAAGTTGCAAGAAGTGAATCCCCTTTCCTCCTCTTTTATTGAACATCCAGCCTTGAATTGTAGCGGTCTTGCCTACGTGATCTTTTAGATCCTTTATAAAAACTGTATCAGCCATATTGAATAATTAGTTATTTCGGCAGCATTTTAGCAGGAAAGAAATTGACTTAAAAGGGAGCCGTTGATAAATTATTCTCGACCTATTCCTGTTGGGGCGTCGCCAAGTGGTAAGGCACATGGTTTTGGTCCATGCACTCCGGGGTTCGAATCCCTGCGCCCCAGCCAAAAAAAACTAAACCTGTCTTGTTGATCCGTGTACCTATGGATGACGGGCGGGCTTTGAAATAGAAGTTATTGATTTAATGGATCCCTTGTTGCTCTTGCGAGGGTAGCAGACCCGCTTACTATAGGGCGACGGGCATGATGGAAAATTTTAATGTGCTATTATTTACACAGAATTCATTAAAGTATTCTATGTGTAAAAATGGTTTTATTATTCCATTTAAGGGTAAAAACCCTTCAGGGGCATATGACCTGAATCTATTATTTAGAAAGGGGAATTTCTTTATTATGGACAATCATCTTGCTGCAGCTTGGTGTTGGTTGCAGTCAATTGATTTAGGTAAGCAGTACAACTATTTCCATATAGATAGACATTATGACTTGCTAGATTCACAACTTGAAAAATGGTTAAAATATTTAGATGAAAATAAAATTAAACTTGCAGAAATACCAATAAAAGACCTTTTGAAATTGAAATGTTCAATTGATAGTGGGGTTCATGATGTTTTTCAAATTTTTAGGTGGGACAATTATCTACCAATTTTTACTAAAACTTTTCCAAGTATAATTGCTAAATCATTTTTTGCTACACATAAGGATGGCACGGTTCCTGAGTGGTTCAAAATGGTTGAGCTTGATGTTCCATCACTTATGAATAATTTTCTTTATGATTCTGGTACAGGAGATGTAAAAAAATGGATTTTGAATATTGATATTGATTACTTTTTTGTTAAACATGATGGTAAATATTTACAAATTATTAGTGATGATTTCATTCTAGAAATGTGCAGTGAAATTAAGAAGCGAAAAGATGATATTCAAGTTATTACACTTGCTCTTAGCCCAGAATTTTGTGGGGGATGGAATAATTCTCTTAGAATAGCAAAAATATTCTCTTCCTATTTCAACTTAGGTTTTTCAATATAAGTATTTCCATTGCAGAATTAACTTAGGAGTTTGATATGTCCGCTCTCTTGTCCTACAATGTTAGCATGCAAAACAAAATTAAGGGCATGTGGCCGTTTGAGTTAATCAAAGAGGGGTGTGATAAGTTTTATAATGAAAATGATAGATATCCCACAAGTCATGACTTTGATTTGACTGAATATTTGCCTAGTTCTGTCACTATTAGAAAGAGGTTTGGAAGTTTTGCTAAATTCCGAAAACTTTTAGGGCAGGATATTAAAGATTATACTAAGGGTCCAGCCAGAAGTAATATTGTTAGAGCTTTAAGTGAAAGGGCTATAGAGGACGAGAATCTCGCTTATGAAAAACTCAGGTCCATCTATGGGGAAATGCATGTTCATCGTGAAAAGGAGTACGCATTTAGGAATCGTGTTGATTTTTATATCTACTTTAGGGATGGATTTTTTGCCATAGATACTTTTTATCCTAAGCATGCAAGGGCGCTTCCAAATATTTTTAATATTAAGGAGAAAAAATATATAAATTTCCCAGGAGTTATATATCTTGTTGTAATGAATAAAGATATCGAGAAGGAAGTTATTACAAAATTTCTTGGCCGAAGAAAGAAAGAAACCCCCTCTCATATTAAGCTAGTTCTTTTTTCCGATTTGGACGAAATCCTGAAGGGATATGCTCCCATTCAATAGTACCAATTGCCCCTCTAGACACTCTAGGAACTGTCTCTTATCCATGTTTGTACTGTTTTTGAGTATATACTCGATGTAATCTTTTGAGCTTATCTCGCGTGCGTTTTCGCCCCTTTGAGCAAACTTTTTGTCGGATATTCCGACCGCTGAAGTTTTGATTAAGAATTTCATGAGAAATAAATTTAAAAATTAAGAAGAGGGGGAAGTGGTGCTTCCCCCGAGGTTTAGCTGATACCGTACATTCGAGAACAATCAGTAACAACGTCTTTCACACGAACAGTAAGCTGTCCTTGTAACGTTTCTTTGAGAGTTCTTGAGTTAGCAGGCTCAGGTGCAAAACGAAGTTTGTCGTCTACAAACCAAGTTTTTCCAAGTTTTCGAGTATTGATGATGTACATCTCACCGAAAGAGTGACGTAAGAACGGATCTGCGACGATATCCAGCACTCCAACACCTTCTCCTTCATAACGATCCACAAAGTTACCAGCAACCCTCTCTGCTCGTGTATAACGAGTATTTGAGGCGTTGAACGTGTTGATAATGCTCTTCACATCAGGCGAACAAAGGATGGTGTTCGGACTACCTCCACGTCGAGCCATTTCCAAAAGCACATTTTTCAGGTGTGTTTCTGTGAATGTCCCACCTACGTTGTAGTTGAACGACCCCGAAGTGTTTTCAATGTAGTGCTTCAAACCTCCGAATGAACGAGGAGTGGTTTTGCTTCCTGCAGATGGTTTTCCAAAAAGAATCGCCTGATTTAGCTTTTTCAAGGCACGAGTCATCGCTTTGGTACGCTCTTCATTCATTTTATCCGCAACATCGAGGTACTTTTGTTTTTGAGCCGTAATTGAAAGCTCAATTGGCTCTTCGATTATCTGAGTAAAGTTGATCTGTTCGATTGTGTCTTCCAAAAGGTTGTCACCATCAACAGTTCCTTCCACTTGAGCGTTTCCAAGAATGTAGATAGCCGTTCCCACAGTATGAGCAGCACCAGTTGTGCCACCGTGACCACGGGCGTAAACGTCAATTGTAAAGCCTGTTCTATTAACAGATTTCACTACGACATACTCATTATCAATGCGAAGCACATCACCCACATTAATCAGAGAAGCCAGTTCAGCAGAGATTGGAAGAGCAGTGGTATCTACTCCATCAGTCCAGCCTCCTGTACCAATTTGCCCCTCAAGGGCGTAGGTTTTACCGTCATACCATTTGATTTTGGTTGTGTTAATTGGCTCAAATTCAGGGAATAAATCCAGCGAGATTGTGAGCTTTGGGTCGATCTGTACGGCAATTCCTTTTACGAGTTCATCGAGAAAGGGGCTGTCGTATGTCGAGTATTTTCCATTTATGATTGGCATGGTAAGAAAAAATTAAAAGATAAATTATGTTTGTTGGGTTCTAAGAACCACGATTTCCTGTCCCAGTTTCATGATCTCCCGACGTTCTGACTCTGTAAGGAATTCTCCTTTCGCTTGGCGAGTCATTAACTCGTCATAGCGTTGTTTCTTGTTTTCAAAATCGGAGAGATTTTTAGAATTTGGTGGAATAGGAGCACCTGTTGAGCTTTTTTCTCCCATGAGCAATGCACGGTTTTTGGCGATGTATTTGAGCTTCGCCACCACGGGCAGTTCATCAGGGATTAGGGCTTTCTTGTCTTCGGGAATCTTCTCGAGTTCCGAGTTCAAGATTTCGCCGAGAGTTTCTTCGTACTGAGCGAGTTGTTCTTTGGATTTGCCAGCTACTTCAAGTTCCTTGTCTTTTCCAGCAAGAAGTTCTTGATATTTTCCTTGCTCCTCAAGCTCTTTCTGCTTTTGTTTTTCCTCAGCTTTTTGGCGTTTATCCAAGTCGTCTTTGTACTTGTTTTTTTCCTCGATTACCTCGCGGAAACGACTCATAGGAATCATTTGCTCCTGTGTTTTATCGTCATCACCTGACGGGGTCTTGTTATCGTCCTGACCTGACGTATTGGGAGTTTTATCGACTTTCCCATCGTTGTTGTCGGCAGGTGTTTTTACGCCATCCTGATCGGCGGGTTTAGCTTGAGTGTCCATAGGAATAAAAATTAAAAATTATGAATTAATTTGAGCGAATACAAAAAAAGACCCGCTCCTTGCCCGCGAATTTTCGCGAACGAGTTGGTCTTTAAGACTCTGCACGACTATTTGAAAATAGTCCTGTACCTAAATGGTATCAGAAGCTAAGAAAAAATCAAATAGATTTTATTTTTTCAAGAAATCTATTATCTCAGTAAATTTTTCTAAAGGTATTGGATTTTCCATCGAGTTGGCAGAAAGATGACTTCCTCGGCTACTAAGTAAATCCCAATACTCTTTTAACTTATCAATAACCATCTCATCAGGATTAAGTTTTTTCAATTGATCCCATTTTATACTTTGTTTATTTCCATAATCTTTAATTAAACGCTGATTATTAAGTATTTTCTCATCGATATAATATTCAATTGTCGATTTTAAATCAGAAGCAATACTTGAAGGTGTATAGTCTCCTTGTAAATCTTTCTCAATTTTTTCCAAATAAAATTTACTACTTTCTTGAGATTTTGAGATTACTTTCCCTGTCTCAAGAAGAGATATTCTTTCAATTTTAAATGAATAAACATGCGAACCGTTCGCATTACAGCCTCCATTATAATTTTTACAGAGATGATGAGTCCTTTGATTTTGTTCATTTTTTAAATTACTCGCCCAATGAACAAGTGAATCATAAAATAATTTATTATGAGTGAAAATTATGGTTTGTCTTTCAGATGAAATCTGAATTAATTTTTTTGCTAAAACATCGATTACTTGATGATCAAGACTATTTACTGGGTCATCAAGAATGAGGGGGCTAGAATTGGCGTCTTTTGATATTTCTGCTAAAAACAAAGCTAACGCAACTGCTTTCTGCTCTCCTTCACTTAGTATAGCTTTAAGCTCATGACCTTTGATTTGTTTCCGAGTTTTGTTTTTACCTTTTCTGACAGAACCTTTCGGGATCTCTACTGGCAAATGCTCTTTTTCTAGTTCTTTAAGTTCCTTAATAAAATTATTTCGAAAATCTTCTGTGACAAGCTCATCCGTTGCTTTTCCGCACAAAACAGAGAGAGGAGTAGTATTTATAGTACTTGCAACATAATCCATAGTTCCCATGATTTCTTCATCCTTAAAGTATTTTTTTATAATATCTTTCTTTTTGGAAATCACTTTTTTATCTTCTAAATCCGCAATTATTTCATTTATTCCTTTTACTGCTTCTTGTCTCTCACTATCACTGCTTTTTAATGATTTCAAAGATTCATTGAATTCAGTCTCAATATTTTTCAACTCTGTAATTAAACCTTCGACTTCAATGCTGAAATCTTCTATTTTTATTTTCGTTTTTTTCTCGAGACAGGTCTTTAAAGAATCTTTTTTTTCTGTAACATCTACAATAATTTCATCAAAAATTTCCTTCAAGCTTTTTTGATCTTCTTCATTTTTTTCAGAAAGTTTTGGGATTATATCGGTTGAAATTTCTATTTGAACTGTGATTTGCGTTAATTCCTGAAGTAGATTTTTCACTACTGTACTTGCAGTATCAAACTCTGTTTGAGCAGAATTAGCTAAAAAGGAAGCATATCCATGGACAATGGCTAAAGCATCATTCTTTAAGTCTTGACGACAATAAGGGCAAATTTCAGCCTCTTCAGTAAGAAGTGATTTGTATGCTTTTCCGCTTTTTATAAATTGAAGCCATTCCTGAGAGTTTCTTTCTGGAATATTTTTTAAAATTTCTAACTCTGACAATCTTAATTTTGCTGCTTCTTCCTTTGTTAAATATGTAGAGACTGCAGACTGAGAACGAAGAACTATGTCGTCTATGGTTTTCTTGAGTGTTTCAAGTTTTGCATATAACGTTTTTATCTTCTGAGAATTTGACTCAATCAATTTGATATCAGAGCTTTTATTTTCTTTTTCTA
>JABJOK010000015.1 GCA_018664365.1 Candidatus Peregrinibacteria bacterium
ATGAATTCTCAGATTATGAACCTGTAATTTTAGACAAGGAAGAAGAGGTAATATGGGAAGAACCGGAAGAAGACAAAGCAGCCTGGGAAGAATTCACAAAAGAAGCACGGGCTGAATTCAACGAAGCTAGAAGAAAAGCAAGATATCCCGAAAGTCACAACGCAGAGGAATCATCTGAATACGAACAGATAGGAGCAACAAGATACAATGCAGCCTATGGATCAATAGAAGAAACTATCCAGGATGAAGATGGCGACGAAGCAAGAATGCAAGACTTGAAAGCGTTTGCAGAAGATAAAGATCCAGATGAAGGCAGAAAACAGAGTTATCCTGAGGCATTTAGCAGTGAAAGCTCACAGGCATACGAAGAAGAACACCATCCAAACCTAGATGCAACGATCGCACTTGCACAGGGGCTAGAAAAAGCACGACTTGAAGCAAATGCAGAAAATAGAGCAGCAGCATTAGCGAGAGAAACCGCGAAAGACTTGGAAAGAAGAGAAGACCGCGCTGCAGCACTTGACGACGCAGGCACTACGAGTACAAGGACAAGAGCAATGCTAAAGGATTTTCTATAAACCCTAAGCTGTCTTCATACTCATATTAAGACTCCTTGGACCATTGGTGATCGAACCAAGAGATACGATGTCCACGCCTGATTTGGCGTATTCGACAATAGTGTCTTCAGTCACGCCGCCTGAACCTTCGAAAAGAAGTTTGTCATACAGCCCAAGCTTTTTAATTTTAACCAAGGCCTTCTCAATATTTTCAGGCCCCATGTTGTCCATCAAAAGCACTCCAATTGTTCGAAGTCTTTTAGAATCAATAAAATCAACCAATATTTCAGCGCACTTCACCGCATTCTCAATTGATCCAACCTCAATCTCCAAAAATCTTGGCTCAACTTTAGTAGCTGCAATATTCGTAAATGCCTTCTCATAGTTTTTATCGATAAGATCCATATGAGTGTCTTTGATAAGGATAGCGTCCTCAAGGTTAAGTCGATGACTTCCACCACCACCGAGCAAGACAGCCCTTTTATCAAGCAAACCCCACAAAGTCTTTCTAGTAGGAGTAACAAGAACATCACAGCCCTTCACTAAATCAATAACCTTTTTAGTATAAGTAGCAACACCACTCATCCTCATAATCAAATTCAAAACAACACGCTCTACAGCTAAAAGATCTCTTACATCAGCAGTCATCTCAAACAGCAAATCATCTTTCTTGAACTCAGACCCATCTTCAAAATTAAAATCCAATTTGAATTCACCCTTAACAGCAGGCCTAAAATTAGGACTAGAATCCTTCAAGAAATATTCAATCTCTTCACGTCCTGCCAAAACGCCATCTTCACGGGCATAAACTTTACCAGTGACTATTTTTTCATCATGAAAAATTCCATTAGTAGTAATGTCACCCTGGGATCCAAGATCCTTTTCTAACTCCAAAAACGTATACCTAAAAACCCACTGCTTGTAGGTGCTGTTTTTTACAGTTAGAAAATTACCAACCTTGTGCGTGAACTCTCTAAGAGCTTTTCGATCCATATTATTTAGTTACATTCATCATTTTCTCAAGCGCACCACGAGCCTTTGCAGCTACATCAGGATCAACTTCAACCTCTTCTTTTTCATCCTGCAGCGACTTAAGAACTAATTCTAACGTATTTTTCTTCATATCAAAACACATATTGCACAGACCAAAGAACTCCTTACCTGGCAACTCCTGCCTCAACCTCTCAGTCATTCCGCATTCAGTAAGAATAAAGAACTGATCGGAATCATCTTTACGCGCGCACTCAAGCATACCAGAAGTACTAGAAACATAATCAGCAAGCGCTGTAACCTCAGGCTTAGTCTCTGGATGAGCAATTATTTTTGCCTCAGGATGGCGCCTCTTAATATCTTCAACATAATCAGCATTCACAAAATGATGAACAGGACAGTGCCCCTTCCAAGCGATAACCTCCTTTTCAGGAGCCTGGCTAGCAACATATGCAGCCAAGTTTTGATCCGGAACAAAGATAACTCGATCAGACTCCAAAGACCGAACAACCTCAACAGCATTTGAAGAAGTGCAACAAATATCGCTAACAGACTTCACTTCTGCCGTTGAATTAACATAGCAAACCACGGGAACACCAGGGTAATCCTTCTTGAACTCAAGCAAGTCATCAGCGTTAATCATATCAGCCATAGCGCAACCCGCTCCAGAATGGGGGACAACAACTTTCTTAGCAGGATTAAGTATTTTTGCAGTTTCAGCCATAAAATTAACTCCACAAAAAACCAAAACATCAGCATCAGTATCTGCAGCCTTCTGACAAAGCCCCAAAGAATCTCCAATAAAATCAGCAACCTCATATATCTCAGGTCTCTGGTAATTATGAACCAAAATCAAAGCATTTTTCTCTGCCTTCAACTTTCGAACCTCCTCAACCAATTGTTTTTGTTTATCAGAAAGCATAAATCGATTAAAAACATAAAAAACTTAACATCGAGATAGGGAAATATCAACTAGAAGATTATCCCATGAACGAAACGAAGCCACATAGTTTTAAGGGCCTCAAAAGAAGCTTTAGCCAATTTACACAAAATTCCTCTAAGCTCTCTAATCTTCTTGAGAATATTAGCCATTTCAAAAAAGCTCATGTTTGAAGGATTTCCAATCATTTTCAAAGCCTTTTTGTGTAAGTACTTAATCTCCTTCTTAATCTCAGACTCAATTTGAGCCTTCATCTTCTTCTCGTTAGGAAGATTTTTAAGTAATTGAGCCTTAAGCTGTGCGGGATCAATTGCTGCAACTCCTCCTGCAGCCACACCGTCACCCTTCAAATCCTTGCCTTTAGCCACTGACTCAGAAATACGCTCATTAACAGCCTCAGCTGCTTCAGAAGTAATCTCAGCACCCTCAACAGTATTAACCGCCTCGTTGGAAATACGAGCCTCTTTAATCTCCTTGGAATCCTTATGTTCAACCTTAGGAGAACTAGAAACCTCTGGAGAAGAGCTAAGAGTTTCCGGACCTTTATTTGAAGAGGTAGGATTTGGCATAAAAAGCTTAAATACTTCTATAAAATTATAAACTTTATCGAGCCAAGTGTCAACTTGCAAAATCGCTATTCTTTGAGTAAATTTAACGCCTGGCAGCAAGAATTTAACTGAAAAAAATGGACTTTGAAATAGAAAAAGCATACGAAGCTAAAAAATATGAAGACAAGATATACAAAAAGTGGGAAGAATCTGGAGCATTTACTCCAGAAGTAGATCCAAGCAAGAAGTCTTTTACGATATCAATGCCACCTCCAAATGCAACCGGAGTGCTTCATTTAGGACATGCAGTGATGCTTGCATTGGAAGACATCATGATAAGGCATCACAGGATGATGGGAGAATCAGCGCTATGGATCCCAGGAACAGACCATGCATCAATCGCCACTCAAAACAAAGTTGAACAGCTAATAGCAAAAGAGGGAAAGACAAAGTACGACCTAGGAAGGGCTGATTTCCTTAAAAGAGTTCATGAGTATGTAAAAGATTCCCAAAGCACAATTAGAAATCAAATTAGAAAAATGGGATCTAGTTGCGACTGGACTAGAGAAAGATACACACTAGATAAAGGACTTACAGACGCCGTACAAGAAGTGTTTATAAAGATGTATAAAGACGGGCTAATATACCAGGGAGACAGGATAGTAAACTGGTGTCCAAGATGCGAATCCACACTTGCAAATGATGAAGTAGAGTACAAAAGCCTGAACGACAAACTGTACTGGATAAAATACGGACCATTTACACTTGCAACAACTCGTCCAGAGACAAAGCTTGGAGATACAGCCGTAGCAGTTCACCCATCAGACAAAAGATACAAAGACATGGTCGGAAAAAAGTACATGATTCCAGGAGTACTTGGAGAATTTGAGGTAGAAGTAATCGCAGATCACACAGTAGACCCAGAATTCGGATCTGGAGCAGTAAAAGTGACACCAGCTCACAGCTTCGCAGATTTTGAAATGGCACAGAGAAACAACATCCCAGCGAAATCAATCATAGATGAAAAAGGATGCATGATGGACAACTGTGGAAAATACGCAGGAATGAAGACGCACGAATGCCGAAAAGCGATAGTAGACGACATGGACAAGATGGGACTAATTGAGAAAATTGAAGACTACGAACACAATTTATCAATCTGTTACAGATGCGAAACTCCAGTAGAGCCACTAATCTCAAAACAGTGGTTCATAAACGTAGATAAGAAAGTAATCAATCACAAAGGAAAAAAAGTAAGTTTAAAAGAAAGATCAATTCAAGTAATAAAAGAAAAGGAGATAGAAATCCTTCCATCAAAATTCAACAAGACATACTTCAACTGGATGGAGAATTTACACGACTGGTGCATCTCAAGACAGATCTGGTTTGGACACAGAATTCCAATTTTCTACTGCCAAGAGTGCGGAGAAGTAATTACGGGCAAAGAAAAGCCTGAGGAATGCACAAAGTGTAAATCATCAAAATTAAAACAGGACCCAGACACTTTAGACACATGGTTCTCATCTGGACTTTGGACATTCTCAACACTAGGGTGGCCAGAAAAGACAAAAGAACTAGAATATTTTCACCCAACAGGAGTAATGGAAACCGGCTACGACATACTGTTTTTCTGGGTAGCAAGAATGATCCTGATGACAACGTACGTCTTGGGAGAAATACCATTCGAAACAGTATATCTACATGGACTAATTAGAGATAGAAATGGCGACAAGATGAGTAAATCAAAGCCAGAGACATGCATCGATCCACTAGAAATGATCGAGAAGTATGGAACAGATGCAGTGCGTTTAAGTCTAGTAATTGGAAGCACACCAGGAAACGACATGAGACTGTACGAAGAAAAAATCGCCGGATATAGAAACTTCGTAAACAAAATCTGGAACGCAGCAAGATTCGCATTAATGAATGTAGAAAAAGAAGATCTAGAAAAAGAATTCGAACCAGGAATGGTTAAATCACTAGCTGATAAATGGGTTTTAACAGAACTACAAAAGCTGATCAAGGAGGTAGACGCGGACATGGAGAAACATCACTTCTCCGAAGCCGGAACAAAAATATACGACTTCATATGGAGTCAATATTGCGACTGGTATCTAGAAATATCAAAAGGTGAACACAAGAATCCAGCAGTATTAATACACGTACTAAGGACCACACTAAAGCTTCTACACCCATTCGTACCATACGTAACGGAGAAACTTTGGGAATACGTTGGGGGCGAAAAACTACTGATCTCAGAAAAATGGCCTGAGTACCAAAAAGAATTAGTTTACACAAAAGAAGCCGGAACAATGGAGCTAATACACGAAGTGATTTCGCAAATAAGAAGTGTCCGAGCAGAACTCAAGGTAGAGCCCGGAAAGAAAATTCATGCAATAATATATGCTGGCAAACACACAGAAGATCTAGAAGGAAAGCGTGAAGCAATAATGCTACTAGGTCGACTCGAACAATTAGACATTGAGGAGAAAGGACCAAAAGTAGATGGAGCCAAGGCAATTTTTGTTAAAGATACAGAAATATACCTACCTCTCAAGGACATGCTTGATACTGAGAAGGAGGCAAAACGTCTCAAGGCTGAAATTGAGAACAAAGAAAAGTTTGCCAAATCGCTTGAAGGAAAGCTTAGCAACAAGGGATACCTTCAAAATGCTGCAAAAGAAGTGATAGAAAAAGACAAGGCAAGACTGGAAGACGAAAAGACAAACCTGCAAAAACTAAAGAGTGAACTCGAGCAGCTTTAAATTGCTATACATAGCCGTTTTATGCTACAATATAGGCGTAAAATAAATACAAAATGCAATCTTCGGCATACATAGCACAGACTGAAAAAAATATTCACGCTTTGATAAATGAAAAAAAGTTCAAGGCAGCATATTTGAAATGTAAAAATAATCTGCAAAAATTCCCACACGAAAAGGCATTCGAAGAACTAATGGGGAAAATCGAAAAACTAATAATAAAAGAGAACGAGGAGGTGATTAGCAGAACAATAAAAGATACGAAGCCACTATGGAAGAAAGGTGAATACAGAAAAATACTGGAAATACTTGCCCCACTCTTGAAGTTAAACAAGAACAACGATGAACTAAAAAACAAGATAATTGACGCTCAAGAGGCATACAAGAAAAAAGCAGAAAAAGAAGCTAATAGATACGAAAAAGACCAAAGAAAAAAACTAGACAAATTATTCAAAAAAGACGAGATAGGACTATCAGAAGCACTGTTTATAATGGAAAAAAATAATCCAGGAAACGACCTGGTGAAAAAACTGACCTACGAGTATAGAGACAAAACAATAGAGGAAAAAATAAATCAAAAATCAGATCTTATATATTCTGAGAAGTACAACGATATACAAAATTTCATACACCAGCTAAGCAAAATAGATAAAAAGAACCCAAGGATAAAAAACCTGGAACTAGCAATTAAAAAACGAAAAGCAGGAACACAAATAGATGAAAAAAGTGAGTACGTTTACAAAGGAGAGAAACACTTAAGCACTCTTATGCGCCTCGGGAGATATGACAAGGCAGTGCAAGTAGCAAGAGAAGTCCTTGAAGTTGACCGCAGTAATAAAAGAGTGATTTCAATATTGAAAAAAGCTGAGAGTAAACTCTTCAAGCAAACACAGACATTAAGCATTGAATCGATAAAGAAAAACTACCCGGCACTCAGGGAAGAGTACAAGAAAAACAAAAAGAAATTCATTAAGATCTAAGCTTTCAATTTGTAACGTTTTCTACCTACACGTTCAAACATGTCGTTGTTTTTCAGAGCAAGAACAATTGTAATTTTCTTCACCTGACGTTTATCAAGAACCTTTTTAACTATCTCATCTTGAGACAATTCACCAAACTCTTCCAGCACACGCTTGATAACAGCGCCAACAGTTCCTTTCTCATACCCCCACTCATCAAGGGCATATATCCCGCGACCAATTAAGACAAATTGTTCATGACGAATCAATTCATTATGAACAGCCTGTAAATTTATTCTACGACTATCAAAACCAGCAGCTTCAATCATCTCTGCAATTGAAGAAAAATGCATAGGCTTTTTCTCGGCTCTTAAAATATACAAAATCTTGTCCCTCAATGTTCTTGGATGAATATGTCTCCACTCAAGTAGACCAACTAACTCGTCCTCAAGTAAAGTCATTCGCTTATCAATATTGATCAAAGATTTTGTCTTTGGGATATCAAAACTTATCTCAGCAAAAATGTCCTTCATATCTCTATGAATCTTATCAAGACTCTTAACATTCCCATATTTGTGTAATTGATTAACCATTTTCTCAGAAGCAAACTTCAGAGAATAATCAGGCAAATCACGAAGCCTAACATAGGGATGAAAATTAATAGTATTGCCAACACAATCCAAATCCTCATGCAGGACCATAGCCAAATGAAGACAAGAAGGATCAACGTTAAAAGAATCCGGAAGGACCTTCTTCATGTCATGCCCCACTAAATCCTCGCGAAGCAAACCCCCGTGACTTCGTACAGCATCAGCTGCAAAATCATGGATATGACGTAGAGCAGTATTAAAAACATTTCGCTTCATCTTAGACAATGCATTCTTTTCAATCTGACGAACTCTTTCTCGTGTAACAGAAAAATCGCTACCAATACTTTCCAAGGTCGTTTTTTTGAAACCGTCCAACGCGAAACGTTTTTTAACAACAAGCTTCTCCTTATCAGACAACAGCAAAAGAAGATTACTTACAAGTTCAGGCAAATCGTTCACGGTTTCAGCAAGTGAAACATTGTCCATGAAATGAGGGGTTATATTGACAAAACTGATTATAAAAAGCTTTTGCCAATCAAGCAAAGAAAAGGTCTTGTTAGACTTGTCAAAATAGTGGCTTATTCGATAATTGTCACTCAAACATGTACCCAATTGAGTGAACTGTTCGTATTTTTTCCTTTGCATCAACCCATTAAGCTTCCGCCTCAAGGAGCTAACATGAACATCAACGGTATTAGTTGGGCAAAAAATATTACGATCCCAAACCTCCTCAAGAATTTGAGTTCGACTAACAACTCTTCCAGCATTACGAAGCAAATATTCCATAAGAGAAAATTCCTTATTACGCAAACTAACTAAATTGGAATTAACAAAAACTTTTCTAGAGAAGGGATCAAGTTTTATTGCGCCTTGAACGATCATTACAAAAAGTTACAACAAGAAGATATTAACCAAGGATAAAAAAAGAACAACAAAAGAAAAAAGGGGAATCAGAATACCGCTCCAACTAGGGGAATAACTAGCTATCAAAACTGTTGTTGAAAAAAACACAACAGGTATATAGACTTTTAAGCATATAACCCACAAATATGGCTGATCAAAAGAAGTACAACATCAAGATCCCAGAAGACCAAGAAAGCGGAGTTTACTCAAACGCAGTCTCTGTTCACTTCAATGGAAATGAATGCATCATAGACATGGCGTACGTCATGCCTAATGTTAAGGAACCAACTCTAAAGGTTGTAAGCAGAGTGAACATGAGTCACAGAACAGCAGAATCATTTCTAAAAGTTCTTTCAAATGCGATGCTGGACTTCAAGAATAAAAATGATAAAAAGGAGGAATAATGAAAGCGGTAATTCAAAAATCAGACTCGGCCAACGTAAAAGTTGAAAACAAAACTGTTGGAGAAATTTCAAGAGGACTAGTGATCCTATTAGGAGTAACAGAAAACGACACTAAAGACGATGTGAACTACCTAGCTGAAAAAATATCCAACATGAGGTTATTTGAAGACGAAGAAAAGGGATTTGAAAAATCACTATTGGAAGACAGTAAAGAAGCACTCGTTATCTCACAATTCACTCTGTACGCAAGTACAAAAAAAGGGCGTCGACCTGATTTCAACCAAGCAGCAAAAGGAGACGTCGCTGAACCTCTCTACGAATATTTCTGCGATCAACTTACCCAGAAAGGGATAAAGGTAGAAAAAGGAGTATTTGGAGCAATGATGAAAGTCGAGCTGACAAATTCCGGACCAATCACTATAATCGTCGACAGTAAAGAAGTTTAACAAATACACCATGGCAAAAGACCAAAAAGATCAAATGGAAAAAGTAGTTTCACTCTGCAAGAGAAGGGGATTTGTTTACCCAGGGTCAGAAATATATGGAGGACTAGCAAACACATGGGACTACGGACCATATGGAGTTTTGCTAAAAAACAACGTAAAGAATTTTTGGTGGAAAACTTTTGTACAGGAAAGATCCGACATAGTTGGACTTGATTCCGCAATCCTAATGAATCCTAAAATATGGGAAGCATCAGGACACGTAGGATCATTCTCAGATCCACTCATGGACTGTAAAAACTGTAACGAAAGAGTAAGAGGAGACAAGCTGATCGAAGACAACCTAAGTATAGAAGAAGCAGTTGGAAAATCATTAAAGGAAATTGCAGCAATAATAAAAGAAAACGATCTCAAGTGCCCTAAGTGTGGCAAGTGCGATTTTACAGCACCTAGAGAGTTCAACCTGATGTTCAAGACCCATCAAGGAGTAGTAGAAGAAACAGCATCAGCAGTTTATCTAAGACCAGAAACAGCACAGGGGATTTTTGTAAATTTCAAAAACATAACACAAACAACGCGTCAAAAAATCCCATTTGGAATAGCTCAAATTGGGAAATCATTTAGAAATGAAATTACTCCAGGAAACTTCACCTTCAGAACTAGGGAGTTTGAACAAATGGAAATAGAATACTTCATAGCACCACCAGAGAAAAAAGATCTTAAAGAAAAATTCAAAGAGTGGCAGGACACATGTTGGAAATGGTACCTAGACCTTGGGGTAAAGAAAGACAACCTACGGTATAGAGAGCATGAAGCAGACGAGCTATCACACTACTCGACAATGACATTCGACATTGAGTATAAATTCCCATTTGGATGGGGAGAACTGATGGGGCTTGCATATAGAGGATGTTTTGACCTATCTCAACATCAAAAGTATTCAGGTGAAAAATTAGAATACACAGACCCACAAACTAATGAAAAATATGTTCCACATGTAATAGAACCATCATTCGGAGCAGACAGAACTACTCTAATAACAATGCTAGACGCATACCATGAAGACGAAATAGACGGAGAAACTCGTGTCGTAATGCAGTTCGATCCAAAGATTGCACCTATAAAAGCCGCAATATTCCCGCTAATGAAAAAGCCAGAACTACAAGGAGCAGCTCAGGAAATATTCAAAAAATTAAGCAAAAAATACCAGGTAGAATATGACGAATCAGGTGCGATTGGGAAAAGATACCGAAGGCAAGACGAAATCGGGACACCTTTCTGTATTACATTCGATTACGAGAGTATTGATGACAAAAAGGTGACACTCAGGGACCGCGATACATTAAAACAAGAACGAGTCGAAATAGACCGACTTGAGGAAATCTTAGAAAAAAAGCTTTCTTAAAGCAAAATCAACACATTTCCCCCTTTCAAAACCAGGCTTTTTTTGGTATAATATAAGGAAATAAAAATAAATATGTACGGAATTTGGGAATACATTAAGGAAAACCCTCTACAAATACTGATAATTGCAATTTTAGTACCAGCAATTTTGTGGTATCTACTGCTATTACTCAGATATATAGCACAATACAAACAGTCAAAAAAACTTGTCTTCATAAGAGTAACAATGCCTAGAAAGGATTCCCAGAAAGACGATCAGAAGGCAACAGAAAAGGATTTTAAAGAAAAAATAGATGTAATGTCTCAGTTTTATAGAAACTTACACGAGACAAGCGAATTAAATCTATTAAATCAAATCAAAACCACAATACTTAGGACAAACATATTTACATTCGAACTAGTCGCACATCAAAAAGTAATCGACTTTTACATAACAACGCCTGACTACTATAAGGATATACTTGAAAAGCAGGTGACGTCATATTATCCAGATGCAGATGTTCAATACCTTGAGGCCTATGAGTACAAGCTCCCAAAGAATAAAATGAAGGGATACTACGCTTATCAAGAAAAGCCCTTTTGGTTCCCCATGAAAACATTTAAGGAAGTAGAGAACGATCCATTAAACGACCTATCAAACATATTTTCAAAACTAACAGATAATGAAACCGCAATTATTCAAGTATTAGTGAGGCCAAAAAGTGATAAATGGACAAAAAAAGCTACAGAAGTAGGAGAAGCATACTTCAAAGGAAAGGAATCTGGAGGATTTAAGATCCCAGTACTTGGACCATTTGTAAATGTGCTAAAAGGAATATTCCTGGGGTATGACAAGATGGAGCAAGATTCAGCAAAAGGCGGTGACGGGTATGTAAGAATGCTGCAATCTAAAGAAGAAGTAGCAAAAAGAATGGGAGAAAAATCATCACAGTCTGGTTTTGACACAGTAATTAGACTTCTAGCAGCAGCAGAAACAGAAGTTAAGGCAGACGAAATCGCTAACAACATGGTCGTAGGATTAAGCTTATTCAAAGACCCAAGTTCAAACTGGCTACAAACACGGAGGGTTCTATTTATAGATTCATGGAACGACAAATGGATAGAATTCAACTTCAAGCACAGGGTCATGGACTGCAGACCACTTTTCGGAATTGGTGAGAAAAAATCAATACTATCAGAGGACGAACTAGCAAGTGTGTTTCATTTTCCAAGTAGCAAATACAACTACACACCAAACATCAGATGGTTGGACTACAAAGTACTACCTGCACCTACGAACATGCCAACAGAAGGCATAACGTTAGGAAACAACGTATATAGAGGATCAAAGACAGAGGTGAAGTTCCTAAAAGGAGACAGGTCAAGACACCATTACATAATCGGAAAATCAGGTTCAGGTAAATCAGCGCTTCTCTCGTACATGGCACGACAAGACATCGCCAATGGAGATGGAGTATGTTTGATAGACCCCCACGGAGACCTAGTTGAGGATATTCTTACATACGTACCAAAAGAACGCGCAAAGGACGTTATAGTATTTGACCCAGCGGACCAAGAAAGACCAATGGGACTGAATATGCTAGAAGCCAATACCCCAGCAGAAATAGACCTAGCTTCATCGCAAGCTACTGAAATATTCATAAAACTGTTCGGAGATGAAATATTTGGACCAAGAATCCAGCATTACTTCAGAAACGCCTGCCTAACACTAATGGAAGACAAAGAAGAAGGAGCAACTCTAATAGATATTCCAAGAATGTTTACCGATGATGCCTTTATGAAGTACAAGGTCAAAAAGACAACAAACCCAATAGTAAAATCATTCTGGCAACATGAATATGCAAATACAGGAGATAGAGAAAGACAGGAGATGATCCCATACTTCAGTTCAAAGTTTGGACCATTCATCACGAATACAATAATGAGGAACACAATAGGACAAAAAAAATCTGCCTTTGATTTTAGAAAAGTAATGGACGAAAAGAAAATCCTCCTAGTTAAATTATCAAAAGGTAAAATTGGAGACCTGAATACACAGCTACTTGGACTAGTAATAGTTGCAAAAATTCAGCAGGCAGCAATGAGTCGTGCCGATATACCTGAATCAGAACGAGAAGATTTCTTCCTATATGTGGATGAGTTCCAAAACTTTGCTACAGACAGCTTCTGCTCAATCCTATCAGAGGCTAGAAAATATCATCTGAATTTAATAATGGCACACCAGTATATAAATCAGCTGGTGGTATCAAAATTCGGTAACAGCTCAACACAAATTAGAGACGCTGTATTTGGTAATGTGGGTACAATGTGCTCATTCAAAGTAGGTGCAGACGATGCAGAATATCTAGCAAAAGAATACGCTCCACTTCTAACAGAACAGGACGTAATAGGAATCGCAAACTACAAAATGTATATGAAGCTCAATATAAAGAACGCAACATCACGACCATTTTCAGTTGCGACAATTTGGGATACATCTACTCAAAATCATAAAGTGGCCAAAATCATAAAAGAATACTCAAGACTTAAACATGCGCGAAAGAAAGAATTCGTAGAAGAAGAGATCGTTACAAGAATTGGAATAAATACAGATGCCCCACCAGTAGACATGGACAATATTCCAGGAAAAAAAGGTAAGAAAAAAGAAGAAGGAGGAAATCCATTTGCGGCAATGATGCAAAACTCTCAAGCAAAGCCAAACCCGCCCGCAGCAAAGACACCCAAAGCAGATAAGTAGCTGGTGTCAGGGGGGAGACTTGAACTCCCGACCTCTGGGTTATGAATCCAACGCTCTAACCAGCTGAGCTACCCTGACACGCTCAAAGCGATTTTTTGGTTGCGGGGGGGAGATTCGAACTCCCGACCTCCGGGTTATGAGCCCGACGAGCTGCCACTGCTCTACCCCGCGATATTTCGCAAAAAAGAATAATCAAAAGCTTATACAAAGTCAAACTCGAATTATCCTCCAAAAAAGAATTCCCACCAAGAATTAGCATTAGAACTACCAGAATGCTTAGCAAAATCATTCAGACCAGACTCCGAAGCATCAAGATCAGGATCAAGAACATCAGGGGAAAGTATCAAGACTTCTTCTCCAGGATTAACTAATCCTAGATTTTGTTTTGCGATCCTATCGATATACTGCTCAGACGTAAAATATAGATAATCGTCAGTTTTTTCACGATTCTCAACCTCAATAGTTAAATTTTCATCTTCAAAAGATTCAATATATTGATCAATCTGATAACTATTATAAACGTTTCGAGTAAGGGAATAAATCAAATAGGCAACCAAAACGAACTCAACAATTATGATGATTTTAGTAAGCCCAGATGTATGTGAAAAGCGCGACGACATACCAATAAATTAACATCGTAAATCTATCATAGTTTATGATAGACTTAAAGCATGAAATTACAGGACAGCAAAAATATACACTTCATTGGTATTGGCGGCATTGGCACATCCAGCCTTGCTCAAATTTTGCTAAATAAAGAGAAAACGATCTCTGGATCAGACATAACAAGATCATCAATAACGAACCAGCTAGAGAAATCCGGGATAGAAGTACACATTGGACACAATAAGGAGAATGTTAATAGTAGCCATGAACTAGTAATACATTCTCCGGCAATTCCATCAACAAATCCAGAACTCGAAAAAGCAAAATTGCTAAATATTAAAACACTTACATACCCTGAAGCACTAGGAGAGTTAACAGAAGAATATTACACAATAGCAGTAGCCGGAACACATGGAAAATCAACAACAACTGCAATGACCTCGCTCATACTTGAAAAAAACAATTTAGACCCGACAGTAATAATAGGGACAAAGGTTAAACAATTTAACAATCTAAATTTCCGAATAGGAAAAAGTGAAAAACTAGTAGTAGAGGCATGCGAGTATAAAAGATCATTCTTGAGCATAAATCCAGATATTCTAGTAATAACAAACATAGAGGCAGATCATTTAGACTACTACAAAGATCTTGAAGACTACGAAAGTGCATTTATAGAATTAATAAAGAGAGTTCCAAGAGATGGGTACGTAATAATAAATAGAGACAACAAAAGACTGAAGGCCTTAGCCGAACATGCAAATGCCGAAATTATAGAATGGAGTGATCATGACACAAACAGAATAGAACTAAACCTACAAGTAGCAGGGAACTTTAACCAAGAGAACGCTCGAAATGCAGCAACAGTGGGAAAAGTACTAAACATTCCTGACGAGGACATCAAGGAGGCCCTGGAAAGCTTCACGGGAACATGGAGAAGAATGGACCACAAAGAAGTAGCTGGGTACAAAACAACGTTCATAGATGATTACGCGCATCATCCTACAGAAATAGAACTAACTCTAAATGCGATACGAGAAAAATATCCAGACAAAAAAATACTCACCATATTTCAGCCACATCAATACAGTAGAACCAAAATGTTATTAGAAGAGTTCGGAGGAGCATTTATACAGGCGGATAAAGTCGTAATTCCAAACATATACGAAGTAAGAGACTCAGAAGAGGATATAAAAAAAGTAAACGTAGACGACCTAGTCAACGAAATAAAAAAGCACAAAGTAGATGCCGCGAATGGAGAAGGGCTGGAGAAAACAGCAGAATTTGTAAAGGAAACCCACAAAGAGTGGGATATAATAATAACAATGGGGGCAGGGGATATAACGAACATTTACAAGCTTTTCTAAAACACTCCACTTGGCAATAAGGGATAAGTAACGAATTCCCTCTATTCAAATAACGTCACACCATGATTTGACATATCCTTAAAACAAAACGACGTCGTCGTTACTTGTGACAACCTAAGAACATTTCAAAGTCACACCTTCTTCCAGATAGTTCCATCCGGGGTGTCATCAAGATCAATCCCACGATCTTTCAACTCATCCCTTATTCGGTCAGAAGTTGCGAAGTCTTTATTCTTACGAGCCTCTTCGCGCTCAGCAATTAGAGCCTCAATATCAGAATCTAAATCAGTCTCATCAGGAATAATCACACCGAGAACTTGATCAATATCAGCCACAAAAGCTTTTACTTTATCCAAAAAGGCCCTAGTGCGAACACCTCTAGCCTCAGCCTCCATAACTACCCCTTTTAGCATTGAAAAATCTAAAGCACTGGATGTATTAAAATCATCATCCA
>JABJOK010000108.1 GCA_018664365.1 Candidatus Peregrinibacteria bacterium
AAATTGAGCTTTTTTTCAACAGCATATGCAGATGGCCCCACTCCGCCAAATGATGGGATAATCCTCGGCCCAGGAGAATCTGCAAAATTTACGCCATCAGCATCCGGCCAAAATACAGTTTGGATCTCTGTTAGTGGAGAATTCTATGTATCATTAAATATTGTAAATACAATAGGAGAATCCGTTGAGCAGTATCCGGCGCCAGTAAACCCTACCGTATCTGCACATCCAGCAGCAGCAAATCAAGTGATATTTAGCTGGGAAGAGCCTTTTTCAACGGAAACCCTAACGAAATATGAATACACCTATATCAAATCAAATTGCTATGACGAGGAGTGTGAAGTAGGAGGATTACCAGGCTATGTAACAAAAACATCAGCAACCTCAGTAACAATGGGAGTTCATGATGAGTACTGGGTGAGAGCCCTGTACGGGACCCACAAAAGTGATTGGGTTAAAGGCTCATCACCATTAGGTGGAAATAGTGGTGAAGGCGATAATAACACTGGAGACGGCAATGAAGGTGGTGACAATGCCGGAGAAGGAAATGAGAGTGGTGACAACACTGGAGATGGTAATGAAGGAGGAGCCGACGAAGGAGATGGAACCGGAGATATTCCCCCAGTCATCGAGCACCCAGAACCAGAAAATCTAGTTGCAGTAGCAAACGATGAATATATAGTCCTAAGCTGGGATGCACCTTCAGATCCTGAAGTAGCAATAGACAAATACCTAGTGCAGTTTGAGGAAACTAACCTAGAAGAAGTTTCACAAACAACCGAGTTAGAATATGGGTCAAATGTTACATCCGTTCAGATTCCAAAAGACACAATCGAAGATGGAATTACAAAAATAGAATTCATGGTACGTGCAAAATATATAGACGAAATAGTCAGCGAATTCAGCAACAAAGCAACCTACGACGTCATCACAGACGAGGTAGAAACAGAAGAAGAAGAGGAAGAGGAAGAAGAGGAAGAAGAGGAGGAAGGCGAAGAACAGCCACCAGGAGAACTTAAAATCACCGGTGCGAAAGCCTGGCCAAAAGGGTTCAATCCAACACTAGTTCTTACAAAAATATCATTCACAACCACAGCAGCATCCCTGATAACGCTAGAGATTCGTTCAGACACTGGACAGGAAATTGTAACAATATATAAAGACGAAGAAGCAAAAGCAGGGAGCTACGAGGAATATTGGGATGGAACAGACAATCCGGACGAAGATAAAGGGAAAATTGTTCCACAGGGAGCATACACATGGAAAATAATCGCAAAAGATCCCGCAACAAAAAAGATCAAAGACTCAGAAACTGGAGAGGTGACAGTTATGTACAACCCAGGAGGAACAGACTTTGAGAGCTCGGGAACAGGAAGCTCAGGAAACTCCAGTTCATCAAACACAACAACAGCAACCAGCAATTCAGGCACACAATCTGCTCTGGACACTCAGAACACACTGGCAATGTTATCCCTACAAAGTGCAACCGAGGGAGAAACTGCTGGAACCGGACCTGAAATGTTAGTATACTTATTTTTGCCAGCTGCAGGATTATACTTCCGCAGAAAACGATAAACTAAAATCATATGGACAACCCATCAACTCAACCTGACGAAACAAAAATACAACTTCATCCAACGCCAGAAAGCGAAAAAATGAAGGCAATGGAGGGGAACAAGGGACTCTTCTTTGCAATTGTAGTCGGAGTAATAGTCGTCGCTATAGGTGCAAGCGCTCTAATTGGATTTAAATCCAGCACTCAATACCAGGGACTTATCGAGAAGATAGAAACTCAGACTAAGAACCTGGAAGAATACAATGATGGAGTGGTTAGGTAAAGGAACGGGCAAATCGTTGACATAATCAGTGAATAGTCCTAATATCTAATTGGGCAAGAAATTAGGCAATTTTCGGATCCTCAGCAAAACTTGAAGCGGATGCTTAAGCGGTTTTTTAAGCTCTTAAACCAAGTTCAATGCCAGTATTCAACCTTTTAATCGGCATCACGATAATTATATCGATTGTTGTGTATTTAATATCCCACAGTCGAGTTTACGCCTACAAAAGAAAATACAGATTTCCAGAACTCAAATATACAAAGCTTTTTAGAATAATTAAGAAAGAGCATATTCTCATTTTTTACGGGTTTTCCGTATGTATCCACGCAATCTTAACCATCTGGTTTTTATGGACACTGTAGAGCACAAGGACAAATTTTTTAAGGGGCAACAAGCAAATGAGGAATTCATATGCTTCTTTAGACACCATTGGATTGATTTGATAAAGGATTTTGCCATTTTCCTGATATTCCTAATCATTGTCACTACAACAATCACCCATATCGAGAAAATCCAGGAAATATTACGAGGAAACAGAGAGCTCAAGCTCTTTTTTTTCACAGGCTACCTTCTAGGGACGGTCTACATGCATCATTTCTTCATCAAAATGATAAACTACTTTGTAAATGTTGGAGTGATAACTAACCTAAGGGTGATTGATCACAAGAAAACAATATACTTTATGGACAGCGCAGATTCAGTAGATCTAGCGCAAGTGCAAAACATTGAGAGGATCGAGGAGGGAATTCTGCCTAGTTTACTGGGCTTTGGCGACATAAGAGTGTTTCTAAATGCATCTGACGCAGTAGTTACTTTTAGAAGAGTACCAAATGTTAAATTCCACTACAGGTGTATTGCAAGAGCAAAAGAAAACGTAAGGATCGTGCAGTATCAGCAACGAACAAGAAAAAATGGACGCATTCCAGAATCTGGTAGTCAAGAGTTCGATCCATGGGATAAACCTCAGGTTATTAAGACAATTTCAAACGAATCTCCTCATTCAAAAGTTTAAAAACATCGTAACAATCTGATAAACTATTCGTTGCAATACGTGTATCACAATTCAGTAATTCTGCTATGACAAACAAAAAACTCCCAATACTAATCACAGTTCCGCATTGCTCAACATTCGTTCCAGTCGAGCTTAGAAGAAAGATGAACCTCTCAGACAAGGAGATACAAAGATATCATGATCACTATACTGATGAGATATATGATGTAGAGAATGCTCATGTCCTTAAGGCAAAAATATCACGCCTAGTAGCGGATCCAAATCGTGCTCCAGATGATATCGAGATGGAATGTCGTCTCTGCCACGACGGAGTAGTCGTTAGTATTACTGAGGACGGGAAGGTTATCTACAAGGAACCACCGAAACTGAAGGAAATATTTGAAAGAGTAGAGAAATATCACGATTCATTTCATCAGGAAATCGAGAGTCTAGCACCGGAAATGCTCTTCTTGATAGATGGTCATTCGCTATGGAGTGTTGGCCCTGACACAAAAAAGGATTCGGGGAAAGAAAGAGCAGACATAACACTGGGAAATAGAGATTTTACAACATGTTCTCGCACCATGACTCTGAAAATAGCGCGATTCTTCCAAGAGAGGGACCTCTCAGTAAGCATAAACGACCCCTATCCTGGCAAGTACCTAATTGGCTACCACTGCTCACGACGCGGGCTACCTGGAATTCAAATTGAGATAAATCAAAAGCTCTACATGAATGAGCATAATTTCCGCCGCAACAAGAAGATGATCAAGTATTTTAATGAGATAATGGGGGGACTTGCTGAAATGATTGCAGAGGACTTTGAATAGGCCAAGCAGACGATAGGCCATCCAGTTTGCCAAAACAGCTTTTATATTGCATTTATACATATTTCCTGCTATTTTGCTGGCCGAACTTTGAGTTATTCGCACGCGAATCTTCCTCGAGAAGCAAAAGTTTCAAAATAGTAATAAATTTACATGACAACATTTAGAGATCTTGGGCTGAGCCCAATGATCCTACAAGCCTTGGAAGAAATTGGATTTGAAACACCAACTCCGATTCAGAGCAAAACCATTCCACATCTGATAAATTCAGGGAATGACATCATTGCTCTTGCTCAAACTGGTACAGGAAAAACAGCAGCATTTTCGCTGCCTGTTATTCACCAACTAGATGAGAATGACAGCAAGGTTCAAGCTCTAATCCTTTGCCCTACACGCGAACTTGCAATCCAAGTCGCTAAAGACATAAGTGTTTTTCTTAAATACCTTAAAAAGTTTTCAGTGCTACCGGTTTATGGTGGCGAGAGCATAACTAATCAAATTAGAGGAATAAAGAAAAATCCACAAATAGTGGTTGGAACTCCAGGAAGAGTTAACGACATGATAAAGAGACGTATATTAAAAGTAGATTCAATCAAGTGGTTGATCCTCGATGAAGCTGATGAGATGCTAAACATGGGATTCAAGGAGGAGCTAGATGAGGTCTTGGAGACAATGCCAGAGGAAAAACAGGTCCTTCTTTTTTCTGCGACCATGGACAAACAGATAAGAAGAATTGCCAATAACTACATGAGAAAGCCAGAAGACATAAGCGTAGGAGAAAAGAATAAAGGAGCAGATAATGTAGAGCATTTCTACTATATCGTGCACGAGAAAGATAGATATCAAGCGCTTCGGCGAATTGCAGATGCAAATATGGATATTCACGGAATCGTATTTTGTCGAACTCGAAGAGAAACCCAGCTGGTTGCAGACAAATTAATTCAAGACAACTACTCTGCAGAGGCAATTCATGGCGAAATCTCTCAGTCTCAAAGAACAAACGTAATGAATAAGTTCCGAGAGAAAAAGATCCAGCTACTTGTTGCAACAGATGTAGCGGCTAGAGGCATAGACGTCGATAAACTTACTCATGTCATCAACTACAACCTTCCAGAAAGTTCAGAGGCCTATGTTCACCGTAGTGGAAGAACAGGTAGAGCACACAATAAAGGGGTTTCACTGATTATCTTAAACATGCGCGAGAAGTATAAGATTAAGCACCTGGAAAACAAAATAGGTAAGTCATTCGAACAAGGAAAAATCCCCACAGGCGACGATATCTGCGAAAACCAGCTATTCGCATTAGTAGAGAAGATTTTAAAGATAGAGGTAAACGAAGCTCAGATAGGAAAATACTTAGACTTAATCAATAAGAAGTTTGAAAACATGGATAGGGAGGAGCTCATCAAGAAGATGGTATCAATGGAATTCAATCGATTCCTAGAATACTACAAGAACTCAGTTGATCTTAACTCGCATGTTGGAAAAGAGAGAGAAACAAGAGATAAATCGTCAATACTATTTGCTAGGTTAAAAATAAGCATCGGACTCGACTTAGGAGTTAACGTAAAAGAGATCTTTGGATTTTTGAATGAGCAGAAAGAGCTTAAAAATGTTGAAATTGGGAAGATAGACATTAAAAAGAATCACACAATCCTTGAAGTAGATCAAAATTTCAAAGACAAGGTTATTGAATGCTTCAGCAACGCTGATATAAACGGAACACCAATAAAAGTTGATTGCCTGGAAACAGGAGTGACCTCAACTCGCAACCCAAGTAAAAAAGGGGGGGGACGCAGACCTTCAGGCTCATATAACTCTTCCAACAATAGGAGGCACAGCAATCAAAGACGTAGTCGCAAGAAACGTTACTAATTGCTAATTAATTTAGTCCTGGTAAACTCCCCGGGATCTTATTTACACAAAATTACAAATGGATACATACAATGTCGCAATCGTAGCTCACGTAGATCACGGAAAAACAACTTTAGTAGATGCACTTTTAAAGTCTAGCGATAGCTTTGACGAACACAAAGGAATAGATGAACGAGCAATGGACTCAAATGATCAAGAGAAAGAGCGAGGAATCACTATTTACGCAAAAAATGCAGCCATCACTCACAATGGTAAAAAACTAAACATTGTAGATACTCCAGGGCATGCCGACTTCGGCTCAGAGGTGGAGCGTGTACTTAGAACTGTAGATGCAGTTATCTTAGTAGTAGACGCCTACGAAGGGCCAATGCCACAGACTAAATTTGTACTTAGAAAATCTCTAGAACTCGGACACAAGGTGTTGGTAGTTATCAACAAGATCGACAAGCCAATGGCAAGACCGGACGAGGTTGTAGATTTAACTTTTGATCTGTTTTCAAACCTTGGGGCAAGCGATGAGCAATTGGATTTTCCATACATATATTCAATCGCAAAGCAGGGGATCGCAATTAAGGAGCTAAACGACGAACACAAAGATATCACTCCTCTAATTGATTTTATCTTTGAAAATGTGAAACCTGCTGAAAGCAACATAGATGTTCCTTTTAAAATGCAGCCAGCAACCCTCCAGTACGACAACTTTCTTGGACGAATTGCTATAGGGCGCGTTTACGAGGGAGTCCTAAAGCCAAACCAGGCAGTAACAGTACTGAGGCCTAATGGGACTAAATACACAGGAAAAGTAACAAAGATTTTTGGATTTGAAGGGATGGATAGATACGAGGAGGACGAAGCACAGGCAGGCGATATGGTGGCCGTAGCTGGTCTTCCAGAGATATTTGTAGGAGAAACAATTACAAATGATGAGAACGCAGAGGCTCTTCCCGCAATCAAGGTTGATCCGCCGGCACTAGCGATTGATTTTATGGTAAACGACTCCCCGTTCGCCGGAAGAGAAGGTAAATATGTAACAGGTCGTCATATAAAAGATCGTCTAGAAAAAGAATTAGAAACAAATGTAGGTTTAAAGATAGAGCCAGTAGCCAATAGTGACGCAATCAAAGTTTACGGTCGTGGAGAAATGCATATCGCAGTTCTAATTGAGACAATGAGACGTGAAGGATTCGAACTTCAAATTTCGCAGCCTCAGGTCATCATGCAAGAGATCGATGGGAAGAAACAGGAACCAATCGAATACGCAGTAATAAATGTCCCAGACGATATGTCAGGAGCAATAATAGAAGCACTTGGAAAAAGAAAGGGAATCATGCAAAACATGAAATCTGAAAACGGGAACACGATGATGGAGTTCGAAATACCAACTCGTGGACTTCTTGGATTCAGATCAATCTTCCTGCTTTTAACAAGAGGAGAGGGAACTCTGTACCACTCGTTCGACCACTACGCTCCACATGTAGGAGAAATAGAGAAGCGTACAGTTGGATCAATCATCTCAGCTGAAACAGGATCAACAATGGCATATTCCCTTTGGAAACTTCAGGAAAGAGGTCCACTATTTATTGGTGCAGCGACTGAAGTTTATGAAGGAATGATTATAGGAGAGCACAATCAAGGAACCGATTTGGCAGTAAATCCAAACAAGAATAAAAAACTCACAAACGTACGTTCTTCAGGAGCAGACGAGGCCCTGAACCTTACACCAATTACTCCCATGAGTCTCGAGAATGCCATCGAGTACATCAAAGAAGACGAGTATGCTGAAATCACTCCAAGCCAAGTAAGGCTTAGGAAAAAACATCTAAAAGAAACAGACAGAAAGCGAGCCTAGCCCTTTCTACGCTTGGGCCGCGACCTTTTTCTTTTCATACGAATATGGTGGTTCTGGAATAAAGTTAGCAATAAGCTCCAAAATGGGAAGAACATCTTCTCTAATAATTTCTCGAGCTCTCTCAGGGGTATGAGTTTCAACAATCGACATAATAAGATCGTTTGCTCTAACCTCCATCAATACCTTAATTACGCCACTTGGCTTTCGTGCATGAGCTAAATTCATAAACTCTTGAAGAAAACTGTTTTCACCCGTTGTCATCGGGGCAGACCCCTTCTCAGTAAGTCGAACACCTGTAGTGTGCTTAAAGTAATCAGAGATGTCCTCTTGCGAGTTCAACTCTCGTACTTTCTGCAGGGTAGCAAACAATCCTTGAAATAACTCTCTGGCCTTCTCACCTTTTTCCTTTATAACTCTATTCGAAGCCGGCCTAAGCTGCATCATCTGATCAATATTATCCGTCAAAATGGCAAAAACATAGTTGTCCAAAAAGTTCTGTGCTATATGAGCATCCCATCTTTCACGCGTAAGGTATCTTTCAGCAATCGGAGAAGGGAATGGAACTTTAACAACACCATGAACCATGTCTATAACCTGCCTAGCTATTTCAGTAAATTCGCTCTCTGGAAGATCATCAGGAAAATTCAAAGAAGGAACGGGGGCCTCCCCATTTCTATAAATAGGATTAAGAAAACTCCTGAATTCAGGACAGTTATCAATAAATCGCCATTTCTCAGGCTCAGAATCGGTTGAATCTAATTCCTCAGGCTTTTGAACAATAACAAATACCCTGTGATAAACATCATTTAAGCCAGCTTCAGAACCAAACATCATTTTTGCAGAAACCACATTCCCGCCCCTGCCTATGAGCTCATTAATCCAAGCCTCGTGCTCTTCATTCGTCTGCATAGATTCATGGTGCTCAGTAGAGTCTAAAGGATTCAACACCTGCTCAGTAATATAATCAGACCTAAATCTAAAAGGTTCCGAAATAACTAAGTAGCCCCCTGGGTTAAGCCGTTTCCAAGCCTCGCTGATGTATTGATGAGGATCAGGAGTGTGATGTAAGCTATCTCCGAAAAAATATATATCCTTATTGCCTGTACACCTAAATATCTGGCTACGTACTTCCTCCTCTGTGCGCTCCTGACTAGTGATTCTAAGGAAAGTAACATGATCGTTAACCTTACTGTATCCATCCCTATCATGTTCACCACTAACCTCAAGAGAAGTAGCCTGTTCAATTAAACCTAATACACTAAGGGCCTGATCAGGAAGAGCATCACCACATCCAACTGACGCTAAGCTAGCTGGTTCACCCTTATCTCTTTTTATCTTCAAAGCACACGCCAAAAGATTTTGAGGATTATCAACATCTCCCGGCTCCCCCATGTGAGTCAGGAATGTAAACTGCATTTTTCGATACTGCACTAATGAAAGAAAGATGGGTTCATACTCTTCAAAGATCCCCATCTTCATAGCGTAATCAACAAGCTCATTAAGAATTATATCCTCCTGAACCATCTTTTCTAGTCGGCCCTCCTCAACATTGAAAAGATCAGTGGTAGTAGCTTTGTCCGGCATAATCAAGGACATCATGGCATCAATAAACTCCCTAGCCTCATCTACTCCAACTTTCTCTAGCCCAGGATGTCGTGAATATAGGGCTGAAGCCTTGCCGACACTAAGGGTAGGCGGCACAAGCTCCCTCGATCTCATTAAAGCATCCAAGACATCCTTCCTTGAAGGGATTTCAATTTCACCGCGCTCTGGTCTCCCAGGAACATCAGCACCCATAGGCTATTTTAGTTAGACAAAATAATAAAACTATCCTCTGTTTTTGTCAACGACGATAAGTTTTTGGAAAAGAGGGGAATCAAAACAGCTTGTAACTCATAGGCAAAAATCTATAATACATAAGAATCCTTTACCCCATTTCTATGTTTAAAAAAGTATTACCTCGAATGCTGGTAGCAGTTTTAGCTATTAGCGCCTTCGCATTTTCGCTAAATGCATTTGCCGCGACGAAGTTCTCAGACATTGCCAGTCACAAAAACCAGACAGCGATCGAATATTTCGAGTACAAGAAAGTTGTTAACGGTCATCCAGATGGCACATTTAGGCCTGATACAACGATTAACAGAGCGGAGGTTCTTAAGGTATTATTTTTGGCAATTGGCGAAGAGCCTGCAGAGCCAACAGAAAAATGTTTTCCAGATGTCCCACTAGAAGACTGGTACGCAAAGTATGTATGCGAGGGGAAAGAGCGTGGCTATCTTGACGGATACCCAGACGGAAAATTTTATCCTGCAAAATTTATAAACAAAGTCGAAGTTCTAAAGCTTATGGGAACATTTATGGAATGGGATCTAACAGAAGGAGAAGGAGAGGAACTATTTGAAGATACCGTTGACGGAGAATGGTACACAGACTACGTGAAATACGCGAAGGCAAAGAACTACCTAGAGTACGTAGAGGACCTATTCTATCCGGCAGAATACATGATTCGTGGAGAAGTCATGGAGATTCTTTTCCGAACAACGCTAACCTCATCCTTAGATACAGACTCATACAGCGAAGCAGATGTCCCAACATTTCTAGAAAAAGAAGAATTAGAAGATGTAATAACATTTGAGGACAGTGATGACGATGTTGATACATCAACAACAACTACAACCACACCAACAGTGGTTGCAGACGCTAGTACGTCAGACAAAGCATTAAACATAGTAATTGATGAAGTCGTTGATGGAGATCCAGACGAGGACTGGACAGGAGTTTATCAAAAGGACGAGCCTCTCGAGGATGGAGACTATATTTCATATATCGACGAGAAGGGGACAGGAAAAGTCATAGAAATAGATGGAAGTGATGATCATTGGTTCTTCTGGGTTGATAGGCAACCATATGCCATGTTTGGACATGAGGCTGCAGTTGTTCTAGTCAATAAAACAACTGGCGTCCACACGGAGTACCCAACAACAATGTGGCCAAAGGTAAATGGAACAGACATGTATTCAACAGCAAGTGAGCGAGAGTCATCAACAGATCTTACCTTTATCGGAACAGAACTTTCAGACTATTTAACATTCCTAGCAACAGACACGACAGTAGACGCTCCAGACTTTGGTCTTTGTAAGGCAAAGCCAGACGAGAGAAGAAGAGCAATTATTCTATATGTAGGAGATGACCCTATTATAAAGAGGAACGCTGTTAACATGTATAACTACATCTGTGGAGAAAATTATGTAACAACAGTCATCAATGGATCAAGCGCCTCACAAATACTAGATGACATAGAGGATGAGCTGTGGGACATAGAGGCAGACTCTCACATACAGAGCTATGACAGCATTTTATTTCATGTATCATCCGACGCCCTGACAAATGGAGATCTATTTGTAGACAGCACAACTTCAGGCAGCGCGGGTGCAAGAAGAATAACCATAGACTCAGTAGACCTAGACGAGCTAGCAGCAAAATGGGGGCTAATTGGTTTCGAGATAGATAAAACAGGCATATGGGCTGACACATTTACAATAATGCACGACACCTCATACAGTGGAAACGCCCTTGAAAAGTATAAAAAGGAGGCCTACATTCCTCCAACTCGAGAAACAGCGGTAGGATGGGTTTCGGCAGCCTCTGAGGACGATCAACCTGCATATGCGACAAAGTTTGCACAGACTGGCTTTTATTACACAAGAGCAATCATAAACTGCATGGGGGATTACGCAGATTATGCAGATTTCGGATCTTGCGTCATCGACAAAACAGATGATCCAGTAGGTGGACCAGTGCCATACATCTCACAAGGACCGCTTGTAGAAAAGCTGACACCTATAACGGACGATGCAGTGCCATTTATGGAGACAAACTAGCAACGGACAGAATCAAGGCCTAAAACGATTCAGAATACTCAGCATAGTTCAGTATACTCCCTGTATCTGGGGATATTGTCCATGCACCCATTAGCGAACCAGTTGGGCCATCTTCGCCACTATCGAAGCCTAGAAAGCATGTCCAATGAACTGTGTCCTTGATAAATTCTCCAGTACAAGGAAAAACTTCTGCACCAGTAGCGGTTTGATTTAAAAGACGAACTGAGTCATCAATTTTTACGACGTCCTTGCCATTCGCTAGCAAAAGGACACCATCATCATAACTAAATGATTCAGCACTCGTATCACTTCCTGTAGGCCATAAATATCCAGAAACCAGGTCAGAGCCATCAGCCAAGTTACATACAGAGAAAGCATAGAAATCAGAGCCATACCCTCTTTGAGTGAATCCAGCAAGCTTCTTCTCCAAATCCATAACATATGATTTTGTATACCTACTCAAATCTAATCTTCCCCTTAGATCATCATCCACAATCAAAGAACTCAAAAGATCTCCTCCGTAAGTCATCCCGTTAGCAACGCCAACGCAATCCCTTCTCATACTATCAGCCATTATGTAATTGTCATCGCCAGAAGGCATCGCCCAATCCTCGTAAGAAGCAGCCAGCTTAACTTCCTGATCATCGACAGATTCTGCCGACTCACTCTCAGCATCTTCTTCAATATCCACTTCAATATCTACATCTTCTACCTCAATATCCTCTTGCTCATAAACTTCAGCGCAGCCAAAAAATACAATTGAGGAAAGAGTAGCTAATAAAAAGAGTGTAGCCTTTTTCATAACAAATTAAGTTAAAATTTAATCGGACGAATTTAGCCTAACCTCTCCACGGTGTTTTTTCAACTCACCCCGGTGCGCTTTGTCCTTTAACATCTTCTCCTTGGCTCTAACAGAACGCCTTTTTTTTTGCTTGCGAAGCTTAAAGATTTTCTGAGCTCGCTCCGACTTAGCACCTTTTACCTGATCTTCGATTTTCAAAATCAACAGTTTATATGCCGAAATTCGATTACTACTCTGTTCTCGATGCCTCTGACACTTAACGACCGTCCCAGTTGGTAAATGCTTCAACATTACACAGCTTGAAGTCTTGTTTACCTTCTGACCACCCTTCCCGCTCCCCGTGACATAACTCTCAGAAATATCCTCAGGACGAATATCAAGCTCGTTAGCCTTTTCGATAAACTTTGGTGGTAGGGAAGAGATGATGGACATGCACCCATTATAGCAAAAAACCTTTTTAACTGCCTACCTACTCATTACCACCCACATATACCTTCCTAACATATGGAGATGTCATAATCCTTAGTAAGGCTGAATAATTTGGAATAAACCCAATGCTGTCTCCTATCCTAATAACTGAATAACTCTTGATAACCAGATGATCACTCTAGGTCTCTCTTGCAAAAAACTCTTCATTGATTAAATCAATCACAAACTCGCCTCCTTCAGCCTCTATTTTCACTTCACCCGAACCATGAACAAATTCCAAATTTTCAAAATCCACACCAAGAGAAGGTGAATTTTCCCCAAACACCTCTAGTAAATCATCCATAACTAATTTGTCATCAAAAAAAGTCTTGTCCTGAATGTTATAAACACCTACCCCATATGCATAATTATCGCCACTCATCTCTGAATAATCGATAGAGAAAAATCCTATATAATTTTTATCAGCATCCACGGCAGAGAACAATTTTGACTTGTTCATGGAAAACAAACTATCGCTTTTAGCGATAGAAATAGGGAGTTTGTCATCTCTAGTGAACAGATCCAGCCCTTCATTACTTAACAAGTAATAGGTGTCATCTATAAGAGCCAGATCGACATATTCCTTTACAGGAAGCGGAACTTCAATCCACTTTGATGTATAAATTTCAACACTTTTAGTCTCACGATAATTTTCATCAACATCAACAAAAGAATATGTCTCACGTGGCGGCAAATATTCTGACAAGTTACTATTAAAATCCACATAAGGTGCTTGATAAACAATTTCCCAGGTACCTTTTTCAGCATTAAACTTCGACAAAGTTTCGAAATCTGGACCGCCATCCTGATAAACAGCATAAACTCCATCATCAGAAATTATAAATTGACCAAAATCAATTCGCTCTGAATTCTTCTGATCAAAGGCCTCAGCCGAATAAAATGTCCATTGGTCATTTGCCGAGTCATATCTGGAAGCTCCTCCTGCACAATTTGCATGAGCAATTATAGTTACCCAGACCTCTCCATTTTTTGCAAAAACCCTAATCGTTGGCTCATCGGAGCAATTGCCACCCAGTTCTGACCCATAAAACTCAACTTTATCAGTCTTTATATCAATCTTTCCAAGTCCTTTAAATGTTCCAACCCAAA
>JABJOK010000051.1 GCA_018664365.1 Candidatus Peregrinibacteria bacterium
CACCATCGTTAATGGCTATTGCCTGTTTTGGTACTAGCCTTTCAGCTCCCTTTCTTTCCCTTGGAGCTTCAGCTCCTTGAGGAAAGTCCTGTTTTATATCTTCTGCCATAGAAGAGGCGTTCTCTGCAGCCATTTTGGACGGTTAAGTAAGAGATTCTATTTTATACGTTTTTGGCTATTTGTCAAGTTAGCTTTGGATTGCAAAGTCAATCAGCTCTTTTTCTTCGTACTTGTATATGGTTTTTTCAAACACTGTGTCGTCTACCTCTATTTCTACATCCATCTTGATTTTGGGGCTTGCTATGATTCCTGATGTAAGTATCTGGTATTCGAGATAAACAGAATTTGGAAGAGATGCTTTTTCGCTTATAAACGTTGATCCTATATCATTCGCGTCAAACATATCATCATCGCTTGTTTCTGCCTTGTTGATCTTTGTAGAGAGAAGGAGAGTTAATTTGGGCTTTGTCATTTTACTAACAAGAGTAAAAATTGCTGGAGTAACTCCTTCTGATTCTTCAAAACCTCCGGTTTTATCGGCATAATCGAATATCTCTAGCACTTTCCAGTCATTTTCATAACTTATTGTTTCTACATGAATTAGGCTGCTTCCCAAATCTCCATTGTCATCTTTCCTACCAATCATTCCACATTCATGAACGCTTCCGTCGGTCCATATGCATTCACCTGTGATTTGCCATTGGACTACTGCTTTTTCGGGTTCTTGGGTTGTTAGTGTCCACCTCTCATCATCACATGCGTCTCCAGCTTCAGCACTACTAAGGAAACCTATTGGATCACCTTGAAAGGCACTTCCTAATGTTAGTTTAAAATCATCATATTTATATTTGCATGATGGGCGAATTCTTACAGTTAACTGGCAGGTGTCTGCACTAGTACAGTTTTCGAATGCGTGGTTAGGGGTCCCATCATCATTAGTGTAATAAAGAGGAATTGTTACTCGGTCGGTTGCGCTACTGCCATGCTTAAGTACGTTCCAGTTGCATGGATGTTCTAGCTGTAAAAGTGGCTGATCTCCACTAGTTAGTTCATCACAATTAACATTTATATCTCCAAGTGCATCTCCCTTACCTTTAATGGGTGTTACATAACATTCTCCATTACCAAAATTACAATCATGATATTGATCCCCTACTTTATTTCGGCCAGATATTGTCATTTTTTTAATAATGACGTCGCTATTTCCAAAATTTATATAAGAAAGTTGAGGATCTGGAGCTTCATTCTTTGCAATACCTCCGCCAGCCAATATGTCTCCATATTGTGAATCCCCAATGTCATCAGATGTTTCTAATGCTTCACTTGTGTATCCTCCTGTAAGAAAGTTCCCACAAACAGTATTGAGAGCAGAATTGTTTATTGACCCTATGTAATCAAGTGTTTCGCCTTTGTTTGGAGACATGTCTATACCTGAAAAATCGCACTCGGTTAATCCAGAACTTGCTAGTTCATCTTGTAGATCATAGTACTGTCCTGCTCCACTATTACTTACTTGGTACTGTAAATATTCGTCAATGGCATCCGTAATGTCCTTTGCCTCGTAGTAACTATTTGTATTTCTCACACTTTTTACTGTTGTCATGGCTACTGTTTGGGCAATTATTCCAAAAACTGCCATAAGAGCGAAAACTCCCAGAGCAACAATTGCAATGAACCCTTTTTGGTCTTTATGTAGAGGTTTAGGATGAGGCATGACTAGTGTTGTTTACCTATTGGTAATAGTATCATATAATTATGGCATGCAAAATAAAAAAGGATTTACTTTAGTTGAGGTTCTGCTGGTCATTCTCCTCGTAGGGATACTGTTAACTTCAGCTCTTACTTCCTATTTTGATTCTGCTAAAACCTTCAATTTTTTAGAGGCTTATAAGTCAGTGATGCAGCCTATCCGTGCTGCAAGGAGCTATTCGCTTGCAAATAGAGATGGTGGAGAGGTTGAAAAGTATGGAGTAAGGATAACTGAAAAGTGCGTGGCATTTTTGGAGCTAAAAGTAGGAGATGATCCATTTACATTGGAAAGTGCGCTTAATTCTGCTAAATGCAAAGATGATGTACCAGATTTTGTAAATAGTGATCTTTCAGCTGACTTCACTGATTCAGATTATATTGTGGGGAGCCCTTTCAGTGATGAAGAAGAGCTTCCTATATATATGTTTTACGATACTTTAAGCGGAGATTTAACGGCTTATCATAATGTTACTGTAGACGAGAAGACTTCTGTATCAAAAAAATCGTCGGAGGGAAAAGACATCTGGCTATCTGTCTCCAATACAAAGGACGATGATCTTGAGCAGTTTATTGTTATTTTGACTGTGTCTGGATTAGCTGAAGAAGCTACAAGTCTGCCAGAAATTGAAGAATTTCAAGGTGGAGGACTGACATTTCCAGGTGGAGGACTGAGACTTCCAGGTGGAAGCTTAATTCCTGGCAACGGGGTAAGGCTACCTGATGGAAGCCTGATTCCTCCTGCCAATAACGGCGGTGGGGTATTATTCCCTCCTGGTAGAACTCCATGATTTTAATTATGAAAACTTTCAAAAACACCAAAGGCTTAGTTTTAGCAGAGGCGCTGCTTGCAATTGCAATGTTATCTATAAGTGTTGTTGTTACCGCATCTATTATTCAAAATGCTCTTGAATCAACTAATCTTTCGAAAAATTATCTTGTGGCTCAGGGACTGGCTACAGAAGGAGTTGAAGCGGTAAAGAGTATTCGTGATACAAATTGGCTAAAAGAACCTGCTAATTCTTATTGCTGGCTTAGATTTGATCCAAGTAATCCAGCCTCGAGCTGTGATTCTGCTTATTACGCTGATAATGGAGATGTATTTGTCCCTATGATTAATACTTCTGGATCATGGTACCTTAGTCGTGTTTCGGGGAATAAGGCCCTCTTGCTGGAGGACGAAAGTAAAACTATTCCTGGTGAATCAATTATATATGATTGGGGTCGTGGCCTATCTCACACAATCTCAAGTATTAAATCCCCTTACTATAGGACTATTACCTTTGAATCCATATCGCCTTTTGCTTCTTCTGCTTTAGTTGAGGTAAAGATTCAGTGGAAGGAAGGACAAAAAGTGAGAACAATACTACGTTCTGTTACTATATTTAACTATTTATAATGCTTGGCGTTTCCTCAAAAAAAGGTATTACACTGATAGAGGTAATGATTGCCGTTAGTTTATTTATGGTTGTGGCGATTGTTTCTTCAAGCATTCTTATTCAGGTTGCGAAGGTTGAGAAAACGAGTTCTATACAAAATGCTCTTTATGAGGATATGAGAATTGTTTTGCAGCAAATCACGCAGGAGCTTCAAAATGGAGCGATTGATTATGAAGAATATTACAACGTTTATGTTGTGCAGGAAAGTCCTTCCAGTGCCTTTTTAGGTGTCAATTACGGTATTTATGGAAGTCGATTCTATGATCCGGGAGAAAGCTTGGATGGTCCAGATACTTCTAATCCAGCAGATCTGGGAGTGGAATGTTCTTTTCCTAATTCGTTCAATCCTATAACTGAGGATTGCGATGTCATTTATACCTTGTCAGTTGACTATAATACTGGGGTTAACAGCCCAGGAAACTCAGACGACAATGCTTTTTGTTCAAAGGTTAGTTGTGATTTTAGCTCAAAAAATGTCCCCTACTTGTTCTTGATCGATAATACTGGAACTAAGAAGACCATGATTGGAAAAAAGAAGATCGCTGCTAATGATTATGCTTTAGGAGTTATTGAACTTGAAGG
>JABJOK010000087.1 GCA_018664365.1 Candidatus Peregrinibacteria bacterium
GTCAAGCACCATGCATATGAGGATATTTTGATTAGTGCCCTGCTTCATGATGTTCCTGAGGATACAAAGTATACGCTTCATGATGTAAAAGAGCTCTTTGGGGAGAAGGTAGAGTTTTTGGTAAATGGAATTACTAAATTATCCAAAGTTCACTATAGGCAGAATATGCCAGAGAGACAGGTGGAATCTTTAAAGAAGCTTTTCTTGCACAGTACAAAGGATCCCCGAGTTATCCTGATAAAATTGGCAGATCGTTTACATAACATGCGAACTCTTGAACATGTTGCGAAGGAAAAGCAGCTACGTATAGCAAAAGAGACTCTTGAGATTTTTGTCCCGATTGCAAATTTACTTGGAATCCAGGGGTTAAAGTCAGAACTTGAAGATTTGTGTTTTCAATACTTGTTCCCCACTGAATATGCAGAATTGTCTGAATCTGTAGAGAAAGCTCGTGCTAATAATAAGGAAAGCGTTGAGCAATTTATGAAAACGGTAGAGAATTCTCTGAGTGAAATTAAGATTGAGGCTGAGGTCTCTGAAAGAAGACAAAATCTTTATACTATCTACAAACGGCTTTGTGCACGAAATAAAACTATGAAGGAGGTAAAAGATGTAATTGCCGTAAAAATTCTTGTAGGAACAATTCCCCACTGTTATGAAACACTGGGTGTTATTCATGGCCTATTCAAACCTAATGTTGCGCGATTCAAGGACTATATTGCTAATCCTAAAGTCAATAAATATCAGAGTTTGCATACTACTGTTTTTGGAGTAAGAGGGGTTCCAACAGAAGTTCAGATTAGAACTGACCGAATGCAAATGGATGCTTCTTATGGAATTGCATCCAGTTTCTTTAAGGATAATCATGAAATTGATGAAGATACTCGCTCTTCCTGGGTTAAAAAAATTATCAGTATTGAAAAATCAGGCCGCAGTTCAGATGACTTCATTGATAATCTTAAGGAAGATGTCTTCCAAGATAGAATCTTGGTATTCACTCCAAAGGGGGAAACCATCGATCTCCCAAAAGCTGCATGCTCTATTGATTTCGCCTATGCCATTAGTACTAGCATGGGGAACTATGCCTCAAAAGCTGAAGTAAACGGAGATATTGTCCCTATTACAGCCACTTTAAAATCTGGTGATGTGGTTAGCATTATCACAAGTAAATTCGCTTACCCATTACTTTCTTGGCTCTCTTTTGTACGAACAACCCATGCAAATGAAAAAATTCATAACTATCTTAAAAAGACAGGTCGAAAAACGAAAATTGTAGAAGGGCGAAAGCTTTTGCAAAAGGAGTTCGACATTGCAGGACTTGGTCTGATTGAGAATATGAGTTTCAAGCGAATGAATTCTTCAATTTCTAAAAACCTTGGAAAAAGTTTCCAGGAGATAGAATCATTACTGATTGCAGTAGGAGAGGGCTCAGTTAATGCAATTGATATGGTTAGGGCTGTTAGAAAAAATGGTGTACAAAAGCGTAAAACCTCTACGGAGCAAATTATTAACATCAAGGTTATTGCTAAAAATAGATTCGGACTTCTTAGGGATATAAGCGATGTTTTTTATAAATATGCACTTGATATGCGTTCCCTAAAGGGGTGGGCCTCAAGTCATCTTGCGGATGCTGAATTTAATGCACAGATTGTAGTTGCAGACCTAAGGACCTTGGCAAGCATTTTTGATGAACTCGAGCAGATAGATGATGTAAAGCAGGTTCATAGAGTCTCATACAAAATTGTGTACGGTGCCTATGCTCTAATTGCAACATCTGTCATTACCTGGTTGGTACATCCCTTTATTCTAAGTGCGTTTCTGAGGACTGATTTTTCAGTCACAAATCGTATCATGTCTAATGTGATTATTTATTCTGCGATGTTTGTTATGCTTCTGCTTGTTCTCTCTATTACGCATATGATGAAAAACTATATCCCTTATGTTAGAAATCGTAAGCTGATATGGTTTTGGGCGTTTGGTATACCTGTTTTTGCAGTTATCACTCTACTGATTGATCTTATCTATTTTGATTTTGATTTGAGCTGGATTGCACTGCTTGTTGAAATGGGCATCATATATACATACCTCATCTTCAGCTATATTAGTTTCAAAAGGTACTTCCCTAGTTAGAGAACTTGAAGTGCATAACGTCTCCATCTTTTACCTCATACTCTTTTCCTTCTAATCGAGTTTTTCCTTTTTCTTTGGCTCCGTGTTCACCTCCAGCTTCCGCAAATATATCCCATGGAGTAACCTCTGCCTTTATAAACCCCTTCTCGAAGTCTGTATGTATACGTCCAGCTGCCTGTGGTGCGAAGTGTCCCTCGTTAACTGTCCATGCTCTGGTTTCCATAGGTCCAGATGTGAAGAACGTTATAAGCCCTAAAGTGTTGTAGGCAGAACGTATAAGATTATTAAGTCCGGTTTGCTTAAGCCCTAGTTCTTTTAGATATTCTTCTGCCTCTGCCTCTTCAAAGTCTGCCAAATCCTCCTCAACCTTTGCGCATATAGGAACAATTTTGTCATGATTCTCAACGCCAAGCGCTGCTGCATATTTACTCTTATCGATATTCCCCACCTCATCTTCATGAAGATTGATGATATATAGATGTGGCTTTATTGTTAGTAAATGCAAATCCTTTATCAGCTCCTTTTCCTCAAGTTCTAGCCCCATATCACTTGCTAATGTTCCAGAATTAAACTCTCCAACTATTCTTTGAACAAGTTCCGCGTAGAGCTTCTTGTCTTTATTTCCTGATTTCGCCTCAGAAAGAGCTTTATCTAATCTTTTTTCTGCTGTTTGAAGGTCAGCGAGAATCAACTCTGATTCAATTACTTCTCTATCTACTCTTGGATCAACATCCCCATGCACGTGAGTAATATTAGGATCATTAAATAATCTTATGACATGTCCAATTGCATCACATTCACGAATATTGGCTAAAAACTTGTTCCCAAGTCCTTCCCCAGCACTGGCTCCTTTAACCAGGCCGGCTATATCCACAAATTCAATTGCTGTAGGTATAGTCTTTTCTGAACCTGATGTTTCTGAGAGCTTATCCATACGATGGTCTGGAACCTCTACAACTCCTATATTTGGATCTATTGTGCAAAAAGGGTAATTCTGTGCCTCTGCGCTCTTTGTTCGTGTTAGAGCGTTAAAAAGCGTTGATTTCCCTACATTTGGTAGTCCTACAATTCCAATTTTTAGTGCCATCTAGTAATCGTTTAATATTTCAGTGAGTTGATCGACCGTAAGTTGTCCTTCAGCAGTACGATCTCTTGGTGTTAACGATGCGTACATTAAATAGTTACCAAATAAATGTCCAGTTGTTCTTGTGATACGCCCCTCCTTCCCCATACAAATCATTATGGTGGAAGAATTTTGTTGGCTTAATAGGCTGAGCATGCGAATGCTATCTGAGATCTTGTTTGCATAGGTGGCAATTTTACAAATATCAGCCCCTTTTTGGTGCATTTGCTTAAGCACCTTTAGAAGATCCTTGGTTTCTGGAGTTTTATCAAAATCGTGATTAGATACTATAATCTTGCTCTTTGGGCTAATCTTCCTAGCTTTGTTGATTAGTGTTTTACTGCTATTCAAATCGAAGTCTATAAATTCTGGTTTGAATTGAATTATTCGCTCAAAATTCTTTCCATCTTGGTACTTGTAAAGAACTGGAACTTTTTTTGTCTTAAACAATTTGGATAAGTTCTCGTCTGTGAGATCTTTTATCTCATCAAACCAAACCTCAATAACATCAGCCTTTTTCTGGGCCATAATAAAAGTTTCCAGTGCTGACTTGTAGGTCTTCCTACGAATGGGAATACAGATCATTTATGTATCTAGTAATAGAAGTTTTACTGACTGCTCAACGGTCTTCAGGTTGGAAAGATTTGGATAAACTAATATTTGATTTGTTCGTCTGAGATTGTAGTAAATCAGAGAATTTAAATTATTATTAATTACAATGTTAATCTTTTCAGCCTTCAAATATTCGGTAAGTGGTACTGGCGACTTATCTTCTTTTTTGAGCTTCTTCTTATAGTGTTTGTGAATTTTCCCCTTTCTTATCTCAACAAAAATATATGCCTGTGTTTTTTTCAGCGTAGTCGCTATTTTTGCATTTAGCCCATTACCGCTTTCTATAGGCGCTGCAATCTTCGCATTTTCAGTTTTAGAAATGTGAGTATGAATTGAAAAATCTTTAATGTAAGGATTAAGGGCCTGAATGTTCTTTTTCAGAACCTCTAATTCGTCTCTAAGATCTTGAAGCCCAGAGTAAGGGTTTATTTCTACAAATGCCTCTCCAAATATAAATGTTCCAGCTCTTCTTAGTTTGATCTCGATAACCTTAGACACAACTCCATGTTCTTTCGCAAAAACTTTTCTAATTCTTTTTACTAAAATCGGATCATCCCAGTAGTCTAATAGGAAAAACAGTGATTCCTTCGTGCTCATAATCCCTGTTCTAAGAATCAAAACAGCTATTATCATGCTAACCACACCCTCTATATAGGGGATGCTTTTATAGTTGGCTATTATCGATACTAGGATCACGAAACCAGAATAGAAATCCATTTTCTTATCCTTTGCATTCGCAATAAGGGACAGTGAATTAACTTTTTCACCTGCATCCTGGAGTCTCTTTGCAAGTCTCATTGAGAAATATATTGAAATCACCGTTGCTGTTAACGCAAATGGTCTGTATTGCCCTTCAATAGGATTTTGTAATGTTGCGAAACTGTCACGAAGTATGGCGTATCCTGCCCATATAATTCCAATAGATACTACGAGTGCCGCAAAGGTCTCAATTTTGTAATATCCGTATCCAAAATTCTTATCAGCACTTCTTCTTGAAAGGCGAAGGCCAAAATATGATGCAAAGACGCCAAGCGTATCTGCAAATGTCGCTACGGCATCTGCGATCATTATGTGCATACCAGTTATAATCCCTGCTGCTGCTTTAATAGCGCTAAGTATGAGCAGAGAGAAAATTGATCTGCGGGCTATTAGTTCACCATCGCGAAGTGCTCTTTTATTCATACCCCCATTCTATAAAAAGTGACGTTTTGTAGCAATGGTTAAATAAAACTTTACAATTTTCCGAAAATAACTATACTGGTGTCAACCAATGTGATTAACAATCACAAAACAATATATCTTAACTTTTTTATCATGAAAAAGTTCTTTGTTGCCCTAGCGCTACTAAGCATGTCTTCAATGCTTTTCGCTGGATGCATGGACACAACTGAGGAGCCAGCTGCAGAAGACGAGGTAGTAGCTGAGGAAGAGGTTGTAGAGCCAGAAGAGGTTATGGAAGAAGAGGAAGTAATGGAGGAAGAAGAAGTAGTAGAAGGTGAAGAAGTAATGGAAGAGGAAGAAGTAATGGAGGAAGAAGCAGCTTAGTAAGTTAATTCTTCAAAAAATAGAGCGGTACTACCCTAGGGAAGTACCGCTTTTTTTGTGTTCAACTTTTATTCCTATGATTCTATAAACTGTTCAATTTCTGTTTTAGCTTTTTCAGTAGTCCTAATACTTCCATGTGATCTATCGTGTCTCAAATGATCCATGTGCTTCCTGATCTGAGCTAGGAGTCTGTCCTTTGAAAGATCTACTGCTTTTGTTATCTGATGGCTTGCTTCTTTAGCTATAATGTTTTTCTGAGGAAGAACAAGAGAGAACTCCACTTCAAAGGCGTCATGCTTTTCGTACTTTTCGATAGATACTTTAAGGATCTTGGCATCATCTGCAAACTTGGTTAGCAGATTTTCGATCGAGGGCATCTTTTCTTTTACGTAGTCTACAAATGCTTTCTCTTCCGTTGAGGAGAGATTCTTGAAGAAGTGTGTTACTTCCATAGAAAATATGGTTAAAGATGTTCGGTTACATAATATAAAATTCTAGGAAAAGACGCTATTGTATTTTGAATCAAAATGTTCCATTATAATTGTAGATATGCACTTAACCCCTTTCTATGGACATCGATAAAATCCCAGTATTAGGAAAAGTTAGAAGAACAATGTCAGCAATGGCTGTTAATTTTGTTTTTTTGGCTATTATATGTTTGATACTTGGGATCGTAATACCTCTATATCCACAGGTCCTTGATCTACTGATCTCAGCTACTCTAATAGTTACATCTGTAATCTTTCTTAGTATTGCTTGGCATCTACATAGTGCAAAGAAGAAATATATTGATTGGGTTGAATAATTTTCTGGAAATCAATTTTGTCTGGACATTGGGTTTTTGAGGAGTACTATTTTTGCAACATATTCTAAGAGGCTATATATGCTTCCTTACATCGCTTTAGGAATCTTTGGAGTTGCTTTCGTTTTGATTGTTTTAGAGTGGTTTGATAAATCTCTAGTTGCTTTATCTGGGGCACTCTTAATGGTCATATTTGGGATACTTAGTCCTGAACAGCCATTGAATCAATCGAGTTTGAAACCATACTGCTGCTTCTATCGATGATGCTTCTGGTAAACATCGCTTCCAAGAGCGGTATTTTTGAATGGCTGAATGTTAAGATAGCCTCCTTGACCCGAGGTAATCCCCTGGCGATATTCCTGTTTTTCTCTCTAGTTACAGCTGTGTTCTCTGCGTTTCTAGATAATGTTACTACTGTTATCTTGATTGTTCCTTTAACTATAGAGTTGGTTAAGGGTATGGGAAAAGATCCAAAGCCTTATATAATGGCTGAAATTATCTTCTCTAATATTGGTGGAGGGCTTACTCTTATTGGTGATCCTCCAAATATTATTATTGCTGGTGCGACTAATTTGAATTTTGTGGATTTTATTGTGAATCTTTGGATTCCAATTGCCGCTTCCATGGCGTTTGCGTTTTTGGTATTCGGATTTGCCTATAGAAAGCATCTTAAAACTATTTCCAATGATCTAATTGAGCTTATGGTTGCCAATATAATCATTAGAAAGATTCGAAAGAAATTCGTAAAGACTACAATTCACAAGGAATTTGTATTTAAGGTGTTGGCTATTTTGGCGATGACTTTCGTAGGATTCCTAATGCAAAGGCAGCTTGGGCTACCTAACTACGTGATTGCATTTAGTGCGGCCGTACTTTTGGCTATTCTTTCACGAAAGAGAATAAACATTCATAAAACTTTTGAATCGGTTGAATGGTCTACTCTATTCTTCTTTGCTGGACTGTTTATTATGGTAGGAGGAATTGAACATACTGGATTACTCCAAACTATTAGTGAGTACGTTGCAAACTCTACCTCTAGCGTTCTTTATTTGGCTTTGATGATTTTATGGGTATCAGGATTTGTATCGATGATTTTAGATAATATTCCATTCGTAA
>JABJOK010000030.1 GCA_018664365.1 Candidatus Peregrinibacteria bacterium
ATAACAAAGCACCGTGCTTAATTTGTCATCTATAAATAAATCAATAATTTTAACCTATAAGTAAGCATGCACCGATGCCTTAGATTCTTCACATGTTATAAATAAGGTTACTAAAAATCCAGAACAACAAGACTCTATAGTTCGAATATCTTTTGGCAAGTACTCAGCCATGGAGAGTTTTATGGATTTCTTCAATATCATTAGAAAATCAAAAAGTGGAGATTGATGTAATGAATAATCCTTTATATGAAGTATTGCAAAGAATAAATCCTAATCTGTCGGAACGTAAAGTCATGCCGCATCAATTTGCCCTATTTTTGGCAATTGTCAAGCTATACGAGGACCATCCAAACCAAAAAAATTGGTTTCATATCAATAGTGAGCTCGAAGATAATTTCAAATTAAAGTTTAAGAAACTTGCTCCTGAAGTCCATTGGGCATCAAGTTCGATTGATGAACCATTTTATCATCTTCAAAAAACAGGTTTTTGGTTCCTGCATATAAAATCAGGCAAAAATTCTAAGTATGAGAACATAATGTCTGAATTAAAACCACAGTTTACCAAGCATCTGCTAATAGACATTTTTAGCCATGTTTCATTGAGTGAGCAAATAGATCAGGCACTGAGAAACCCATTAACCAGAGATGGGGTTATAAAATTTGTATCCACTAATTACCATGAGGTTAAAGCCAAACAACTACGAGATTATCCATTATTAGGCCAGCACCTTCCAGGAAAAGGTAGTTTTTCTAATAAATTTGTAAGCTATTTAAACTCTTTGCAGCGTTCAGGTGGAGGCAATGAAAATGCCATGGCAGAATCTCAGGCATGTAATACTCAATTTTCATCTATCCACGTCACCCATCCTCTAGCTAAAACCATATTCGATGAATTAAGTAAGACGAATGGAAAACATGTGATTCTTACAGGGCATGCTGGTGATGGAAAGTCAACAATTGCACTAGAAGTATACAAACTCTTCAACGGCATCTCTGAAGGTGATGTTTTGAAGACACCTCTAAAACCTCGCGAAAATGTCGAAAAATATTCTGTGTCAATATTGAAGGATCTCAGTGAACGTATTAGGTTACACGACGCAGACTTACTTAGTGAACTTAAGTCAAAGGATTCAAAATTTTTGTTGGTTTCAAATACTGGGACATTACTAGATCTAATTAAAAAGAATTCAAAACATTTTAATGCTGATGAAGTTTTAATAGAGAGCAAGGTCCTAGACGCAATTAGTTCGGAAAGTGGTGAAGCAAATTTGGATTTGGAGACTACACATTTTAGAGTCTTTAACCTAGCCCGTATGGATAATCTCAAACTTGCAAAAAGAATTTTTAAGAAAATGATTGCTCCGAGTAGGTGGGTTGATTGCAAAGGGTGTACATTTTGTGCTTCATGCCCAATATATATCAACGTTGAACTGATTCAGAATAATCAAGATAATGTATTAGAAAGAATATTCCTTGTTTATCGCAGAATGTTTGAATACGGCATCCGGTTGACGATACGCCAATATACAGAACATCTTTCATATCTACTTACATCAGGGCTAGACGAAGCTGATGTAAAGAAAATATATCAACAAAGCTTGAAACCATTGATTTTGAAATATTTGTTTTTTAATCGTTTTTTTGGCGATGATGGTTGTTCTTCGGATGCATCCGCCTTAAAAATGAAGACAATCCGAGCCCTGAAAAAACAATGCTTTGGGGAGAGACCCTATTCAAGATGGGAACATCGATTATGGCTAAGAAATTCAGCTGAATCTTTCAAATTAGGAGTACAGTCCCTTGACGATGAATTTGAAAGGTTGCGAAGACATGGATCGAAAGTTTTTGTTTATGAAGGAATGTCAGCAGACCATGCACGTGAACAAGTTCGCAGGATGATGTATTTTCTATATGAGTTTCAGAAGGATGAATTAGCTTTCATTAGCAATTTTTTAAATTCTCCAACTTTGCTTGATTGGCAATCTTGGCAAGGGAGTTGTGCTCGTCTAAGTTTTAAAGACAAAACTACTTTAGAACAGAAAATCTATCACGTGATCCAAGAACATTTTACTGGTATTCGACTACCAGAAGGATCGACTCAGAATGATCGTAGGCTTTATATCACATTGAGTCGAAGACGACATGAAGTGCGGCAAAGTGCCCAAGTAGTACTTGCGGAGGTAGACTGGAGCACCGCTATATCTTTAGAACTAATTCAAACAGATAGTGCTTCTGGAGAATCTCGTCAAGATCTAGTATTAACAGGAAAAGACAGAATAGCTAGAATTGATTTGCCACTAAAAGTTCCGTTTCTTGATTATGTTATGATGCGCCATTTTGGAGAGATTGGAGAAGTCCTGGAAACATCTTATTTTGAAAGATTGGATCGATTCAAAGCACAAGTGCTTGAGCGAGCGTCTGCAGCAGGTGAAGACCGTATCATGTTGGTCCGCTTGAAAATGGATCATTCCTTCCGAAGACAACATTTTGCAATAACCAACAATTCCCTAGAGGTGACAGATGTCCTTTAATTATTTCCCATATAATCAGGATGATGCTAAACCAATGAAAAACCCTGCTATACAGCTGTTCGGCAATAGGTTATTTTTGGATCAGACTAATAACGAGTTGTTGGTTGAATTTCTTCTAGTTGTATTTTCGACAAAGCGGATTGGGTCTGATATTGATTTTGATAGCGCATTGCCATCAAAATCAGTGTTGGATAATTGGAGAGGTGATAAGCTAGAATATGCTCCAAAGGCCAGGCTGAATCTAAAACTTTTTTCATTCTTAGGAGCCTCACGATTAGACTCAAGGCATCATACTCACCGAACCCACCACGAA
>JABJOK010000044.1 GCA_018664365.1 Candidatus Peregrinibacteria bacterium
ACAAGCCTAGAGACCGACTCATCCTGGAACTGATGGCCCAGGGCGGAATGCGAATTGGAGAAGAGAAGTGCTGAAACTTACTCCCGCTGATGTGCAGGACAGAAAGCTGACGCTCAGAGGCCCAAAAAGCGGAAAAAGGCGTGAGCACGTTTTCATTCCACAGAAAGTGGCCGACCGACTCAAGGCGTACATCAGGGATAATGACATTCAGCCAGATGAAAGAATCTTTCCGATATGTTATGAAACTGCCAGAACAATGGTCAAAAAGGCGGGCGAAAAAGTTGGGATTCGGTTGAGACCTCACGATTTACGGCGGCATCCTGCGACATATGGAGCCGTTTTTATGAAAAAGAACATTGTGTCACTTTAAAAAGTAGCACACATTCTGTGGATTTCGTCTCATTCTTATCCACCAATTGTTTTACTTTTATACCTCCTATTATTGAACCAAATTTTAACTCTATCGATAGTCCAATTCATCTCATCCGCGATGTCTATCAACACGTGTCTATTGGGGTATGGTGTTTTGCTGTACAATTCGTTGAGTAACTTAAGTTCACCTTTCGATGCTTTTCTACGTTTGGATTTAGATGTTGGTACTGCTGGTGTATCAGCTTTTTTACTTTTATTTGGAGATCTCGTACATGTGCAATCAGCAGTATAGTCGGGTGGTTTAGGACAAAGAACATCTTTGAACTCATCAGGCACATATTTTCTGACTTTTTTGTAAAGATCAATTTGTTTTTCAAGAGCAATTCCCGGGGCAACGAGCAAAGATGGTTTAAACGAATTATTGGTTCTAAGATCAGAAATATTGACTGTCTTCTTCGTAAGATGATGTTCGGTCCATGGATCATTCAAATGCTTTTTTACAGAAACAATACCAGGGAGACTGTCCTTAAAAAGGAAATAATGATAATTCGTTATTCCCTGTAAATCCTTGAAATAAGGTTTCAACCCCGCTTTAAAATCAAAGAAATTTGCATGGTCTAAAATAGTTGCTTTGTTAGTAGTAGAGGATGCTTGGATAATGGTTTTCAGGTCTTCTACAGAAAAAACATCACTCCGGCGGTATCGTTTTTTGATGTAACCAAAATGGGAATCCGGCCCAAAATGTGTGTGGCCTTTAATCATAAATTTGACTTCAATAGTTTTTGAATTCCCTATTAAGCACTGCCAGAGAAAGAATTTAATCATGGTGTTGTTCTTGTTCTGTCCAACGCAATTATCTGCGTTAAAAATAATATGGGCTCTTTTCTCTTTTGGAAGCGATGATAGAAAATGTGATATCATGCTGATTACCTCATTCGAACCTTTTGCGCATTGGCTCTCGTCTATGAGGTAATTCATTTGATGATTACAAGATTCATCTGTAATTCCAAAAAGATAGATGTTTCTTAAGCTAAAGAAATAAAACGACCCTGGTTGATCTGCTTTTTGTGGTAGAGCAAGATTTTGGGAATAATCAAAAGAAAAGTGAGAAATTTCCTTTTTATGGGCTTTTTTTTGATCAGCTCTGTAATCTTCACGTGCGGCATGAGCAAGAGAAAGATGATCAATCAGTTCAGTAGGCGGTAAGGGAACTTCCTCGCCCTCTTTGTGTTTATGAGCAATAGAAATCAGGGTGCTTTTTAAAAGATCACATGTATCGCACATATCACTTCGAGGACTATTGATGCGAATGTGTTTACACGGCTCACTGCGGAAAATGGAGTAAAACAACGATTTTGAAAAAGAGTGCTCTATGTGATGTCTTATTCCTTTAAGACAAAGATTATAAAGCATAGAAATCGTATAGCACGCAGGAAGGAAGATAAGGTGGAGGTCACTATCAGCAGTAATTGTTCTCCAATTAGGTTCTCCTATACGGTTTGCAAAATCTTTGATCCAATCTTCCACGTAGGTACGTTCTTTGACTGGTAAGGTATGTTTAGGGATATGCTCTGTATTGCCATGGCAACGTGAATGTGGGAAATTATACCTTTGGAGATGCCTTAGCAAATTACGTAGCTTGGTATCACTAATGTCAAATAAACAACGAAAGACTGAACGGCAAACACGACCAAAAGGGTATACATGATAATTTAATGTCAGCCTAACTCGCTTATTGTCTTTTCCTCGTGGACGAACCAGTTGTAACAGCGATGGCTGGCGAGCTTCCTGAAGAAGAGTAAGAATGTACATCTCTCGTTCTTTCACAGAAAGAAAATTCAGTTCTCGTTTGAAGTGGCGTAAAGTAGCAATGCTAAATGGTGAAGACTTCGAATCAAAGCATAAGCCACATTGGCAAGATTTCTTTTGCAGAAAATCTCGAGCCCAAGTATTCAATTGGCTTTCCAAAAATAGTGGAAAGTTTCCGCTTTTTAGTCCATCCTCAGAAACCTTAGATTGCAAATATTCTGTTGCTTGTTGAATCATGTTGGCCTATAAAAACATTATGTATCTTAGCCTATTCAGCATCGCTATTCTTATAGCATAGAATGCAAAAAACAGTCAAGTAAATTAACTGACACAATGTTCTTTTTCATAAAAACGCTTCCATTTGTCTTCCGATTCTGGAGAA
>JABJOK010000045.1 GCA_018664365.1 Candidatus Peregrinibacteria bacterium
AAGCGCGTAATCCCCACCTTCACAATCCTATCAGCATCACCCTCAACTAAAGTGAATAAAACCTCCCCATTCTCGGAAATAGGCTCATCAAATTGCGAAATTTGAAATCCCTTTGGGCTATCAGGATAAAAATAATTCTTTCTATCAAATTTACAATATTCCGGGATCCTGCATCCTAAGGCAAGAGCTGCCTTAACTCCCTTCCAAACTGCCTTCTCATTAACAACAGGTAGCTGTCCCGGGAATCCCATGCAAACAGGGCAAGTATTAATATTTGGCTCTTTATTAAAAGAGTCATTATCGCATCCACAAAACATTTTAGTCTTAGTAGATATTTGTGCATGAATTTCTAAACCAATTACTGCTTCTAGTTCCATAGTAAAAATTAACTAAAAAGATTATAACCCAGCGCCCAAATCATTCAAAGCCCTCTTAAATTGCTTTAATGCACGCCCCCCCTCATCCTTCCTAATATCAGTAAGCTCATGAGCAGTTCGATTTCTAAGCTTATGTGCAAACCATAAACCATTCAAATCAGAAAAACGTGGCCCAGCTTTTTTCAACTTATCAGCAACAGACCCCTCAAACCCATGACGATTCAGGGCGTAATCCACCAATTTATCTGCATCCAAAATCGATTGATTCATATTTCCTTGAGACATATCCAGAATTCTAATCCAATGCGATTTTATATACTGCAACTCCTCAGTTTTTAAATCATTTCCCCGACGCCTCTTCATAAAAATAAAAAGCACCAAGAAAAAATCCAAAACAAAGAATCCAATTATAAAATATATCCAAGCTGGAACATTACTCATCCTTATCAGATTTAGAGGGTTGTACTTTATCGGTATTTACATGGTAGGCAATCATCTCAGACAACATATCCTTAAGCTGATGATGATCCCTTACACTCTTTTCATAAACAAACTTCTCTTGATACTTCAAAACCTGCCTCTCAAGTCTCTTAGGCTTAGTTGAATCCTTCAAGACAACAGAGGTTTTTGCTCCGAGCTTATCAATAGTAATATCCCCATAATTAAAAATCGTAGGCAACCATCCCCTAATAGTAAACGAGATACCTTCAATCATATGATACTCAATTCTAGTAGACGTAACATCAAGAAGACCATTTCTCTCGATATCAATAACTCCATAGTTAGTCAAAAGCCAAACGTCAAAATACCAATCTATAAAATGATACAAAAGACCAATAGCTCCCACAAACCACCAAACCACGAAAACTAATAAAATCTGCGGAAATAAAAGATAGCCTAGCAAAGGAACTAAAATCCCCAAAAAGACTGTTTTAGCCGAAGCCAATTTTAAGATGAGAATATGCCTATGGGCCACCTGCAAGATCCTTTCGCCATCATCTAGATAACTTCGATAGAAAAAATATTGCTTCTTCTTTTTCATAATCTTTATTGTTTGGTACATTATATTACGATAGTATGTAGCGCGTAAACCAAATTATGGATCAAAAAGCCAAAAAAGTGTTATTATGGATATTAGACCTATCAATAAATGTGGGAGTAATCCTGATTCTAGTTTTCGTTATACAAAAATGGCTGATTGCGCCATTTGATGTATCTGGAGCTTCAATGTGCGACACTTTGAATTATATTAATGATGAATGCGAGTCTGGATATGGAGAAAAAATAATCATAAATGAAGCGGGATACATCTTTTCAGAACCAGAGAGAGGTGAAATTGTTGTTTTCAAAGCAGACATGGAAGAGGATAAATACTACATAAAAAGAGTTATAGGACTTCCAGGTGAAACAGTTGAAATAAAGAATGGAAAAATATACATCACAAAGCCCGGAGAAGAAGAAGCGAAAAAACTTAACGAGGAATATTTAAATGGAGATAATTTTGACAATACAAAAGTATTCTTCAGCAATTTTTCAGTATTCTCAGTCCCAGAAGATCATTACTTTTTACTAGGAGACAATAGAAAGGCCTCAACAGACTCAAGAAGCTGTTTTCTAAGTTCAATAAAATTAGACTGCAAAGACACTCCAGAAAGAGCGTACATCCACAAGGATAATATTCGTGGTAAAGCATGGATAGCATGGTGGCCGCTATCAAAACTTCGGATCATTCATGGTCCTGACTATCTGCTAGATCAAGAAATCTCTGAATCTCTAGCGGAAAAGTAAAACTCCAGTAGTACAGAGATAGCGACAAGCAAAAGTCCAGACCACCAGGTCAAAACTTTCATCATTTGAAATACCAAACAAAATACGGTAATCAAGCTAAGGAAAACGCCCTGCCTTAAAGCAATATTAATATGCTTATAGAATATTTCATTTCTGAAAAGCCAAACTCGGAAGTAAAATCCGAAGACAGTAAAGCTACAGCTTAAAGCAATGGCCAAGGTCAAAAAGAAGAAAGACAAAGACAGCCCCATGGATTCATAAGGACTAAGCTTGAAAACAACAAGCAACCAAGCGATCCAGCCCACTATCCCCGACAAAGCTATATATGAAATATATTTATGATGAGTCATAAATATAATATAGAGTTACTTAAGGAATTTTGAAACTAGAATTCTAGAGATTTATTGTTAGCATCGGAAACAATAGAATAACGAACATCCTGCTGAAGCTTACCAGGAACCGAAAACCCACTAGCCTTTGGATGTCCTCCACCCCCAAAAACTGCAGCAATTCTAGAAACATCAACATCTTCATTGCGAGTTCGAAAAGATCCTTTAACATTTCCATGACGATCTTCATTAACTAAAACTGCAAACCGTGTATCCGGAACCATATTCAAATAATCAATAACTCCAGACAAATTATCAGGACCAGCATTTGAATCATCATAATCACTATCATTGACCACAGACATAGTCACTCCGTCAGGAGTGATATAGGCATTTTCCAAAACTTTCCCCCAAAGCCTCAGTGAATCAACTGAAGTGTTCTTAAAAAGAGATTTACTAATCTCAGCAACAGACGCTCCCCTTTCCATCAAGTCAGCAGCAGCGTCAAGAACCTCCTTAGATGTATTAGAATGCATAAAGCTACCAGTATCGCCATACATCCCCGCAAGCAGACATGTGGCCATATCCTTGTCTATATCAACACCCCATTCAATAAACATCCTATAAAGCATCAAAGTGACAGAAGCCGAAAGAGGATCAACGATATTCACAGTACCAAAAAGGTCGTTAGAAGCATGATGATCAATATTAATAATTGGAACGTCAGTTTCATACATATCAGGGTACTTAAGATGGAAATCAGTCATATATGACGCCCCTGCATCCACAATTACAACTAGATCGTACTCAGAAATATCAAACTCCTTAACATATTTATCAATATGCGGAAGAAATGAAAAAGACTTAGAAGGCTTATCTACACAGGCTAAAGTAACGCTTCTATCAAAGCGACTAAGTAAAATATTCAAAGCAATCCCCGCTCCAAGTGTGTCAGAATCAGGACTTCTATGCGAAATCACAAGGATGCTCTCCTTTTCATTTAGTAATTGACGCGCTTTTTTTATTTCAGTAGCCAGCATGTGCCTTTTTATAAAGGATTAATTATACTGCCTTTTTGGATTTAGGCAAGGGGCAATTTACACAAAGCCGTTCGAGTGATAAAATCCAACAAATAATCCAAATAGATGAAAATAATATTCTTCGGAACACCTGAGTTTTCAGTCCCAGCGCTAGAAGCTCTTGCCTTAATTCCCAGTGTTGAAATAGTAAAAGTTATAACTCAGCCAGATAAAAAGATTGGAAGAAAGCAAGTCTTAACTCCTCCGGCCATTAAAGTGGCTGCAGAAAGGTTAAATCTAAAAACTGCTCAACCAAGCAGCAAAAAAGAGCTAGAAAAGGAATTAGAAGGAGAAGATGTAGATTTTTTCATCGTAATTGCGTATGGAATGGTCTTATCTAAGACAATCTTAAGCATACCTGACAAGGGATCGATAAACATACATGCGTCACTATTACCAAAATACAGAGGGGCATCCCCTATTCAAGAAGCACTACTTAACGGAGACAATGAAACAGGAGTAAGCATAATGAAAATAGACGAGAAGCTAGATCACGGACCAGTTTACACACTAAAAAGAGTTATGATCGAAGAAAGCGACACAATAGAAAGCCTTACCAATAAGCTATCAATAGAAGGAGCTCGACTCTTGCCACCAATCTTAAAGGATATCTATGAAGAGAGCCTCCGGCCAATCGCTCAAAAAGAATCTACGGCAACTCATTGCAGAAAGATAAAAAAGACGGATGGAGAAATAGACTTCAACAAATCAGCAGAGGAGATTTTTAATATGATTAGAGCATATACCCCGTGGCCATCAGTATTCACAACATT
>JABJOK010000089.1 GCA_018664365.1 Candidatus Peregrinibacteria bacterium
CACATTTAACATCCTAAGCCCCACAACCGGAGCAACAGTCTCAGGAAAAACTCTTATTCAGGTTGAGGTCACAGACGCCTTTGGCATAAGCGGTGTCTACTTTACAATTGACCAAGACAATCAACAATTTCAACTCGAAGACAAAGGCTCAAATATCTATCAATTCCTCTGGGACAGTACAACCCTTTCCAACGGAACACACACGCTGTATTTTGTAGCTTACGATGCTCTCAATCAAAGCGCGAGTGACCTTGTTCAAATTGACGTTTCAAATTAAGGGTGTGTATTGCAAAGGACGGCGTTAAGAGTTTATACACAAGAGGTCTCTAAAAAAAATATCGATTCTCTGAAAACACTTTAGTAAAAAAAATCTTTCTCTAGGCATCAGGAGTTGTGGCATAAGCCACCATAAGAACAGATGAGAAAAGTCGTTTCTTTTTTGGGAAATTTTCTTCTAATGGCAAGTATTCTTATTCTACTTGCTCTTAGTCTTACACCGGCACAAATTGGATTTTCTCTACACAGCATTATTAGCGGAAGCATGGAACCCGCCTTAAATACAGGTGGGCTTATTGCTTTAAAAACCATTCCTCCGGAAGAAATAAATATAGAAGACATTATCTGCTTCAACGAAACAGATAGTGCAATACCCGTTTGCCATCGTGTCATAGATAAGGAAATAACGGAATCAGGTTTCAACTTCCGCACAAAAGGAGATGCGCTTGAAGAAGCGGATAGCTGGATTGTCAGCTCAGAGAATTTGCTCGGCAAAGTGGTATACCATCTCCCATTTTTAGGTTTGTTAGCCAAGAATATCCGAACACCGTTGGGCTTTTTTATTACCATCGTTATTCCAGCAATCATTATTGTCATTCTTGAGATCATCAACTATCTAAAACCTACGAGAGCAAGGGTGCAAAGAGCTGCCGAACTTCGTAAAAATATTCTTAGCCCTGCAAACAGTTTTGCTCAAATAGGCATCGCACTTCTTGGCTTATTATGGCTCACAATAGCGGGAAATACCCAATCAAGACCCCTAAATTCTTTTCCTGTGCAAGAAACAGAAAATGGAATATATTCAAGCGTACACTCACGCACTATACGCAACGATGGCTATCTCCCACTGATTATTTGTATGATATCTTCAGATAAAGATATTGTCTTTGAAAACAACTCTTTTCTTCTTTCTCCGGGAGAGGAAAAGAAAATAACAATAAATAATGGACAAGACCATAGCATTATTATCACGCGAGGCTTCTTACCTACACTACCACCGAATATGCTCTATCAACTTTTTCAATGGAACCTCCTCCTTAGCCCTCTAATCTCTATAGCAGTACTTATTGGCCCCATACTAATTATTGGATGGTTTCTACTCGGAGGAAATAATTCAAAAAGAGAAGAACATCGGGCACGTGCCAAACAAATGGAAGGAAGATTGATTTAAAAACACGAAGGCATTCCTTTTTTAGGTTTGCTACCATTTCATATTCTTTTTACCCGGCAAAGAACACTGTTTTGCTAACCGGATTCAATCACTTACAACACACTCATTTTTCTCATCCAAGAGAAAATCTCTACAACGAAAAACAACGGAGCCCATTATGATAGAAAAAACAAAGAAAAGCTTAAAAAAAGCGTTAGACAAGAAAAATCTCCATGTTTTCTCCCTTATCATAACAATCATCCTGATGCTTACCTCACTTTACGGTGTTTTCGCTTCCTATAGTCTTTCCAATCAAGACATAAGCATCCCTCAAAAAATAAGCTACCAACATCAGGGAAAAGTTGACTACACCGTCCACTTACATCCCAACTCTCTTTATGCCTCTGATGAACTGGGGCCTCAATCTGTATTTTTTACTCCTTTGGTAGATACGATCATTATAGATTATCAATATTCATTTATTGCACAAGATATTAGGGCACCTCTATCCTTTATTTACGAAGTTGATGGCCTCTATGGTATAGAAGGTCTTTGGCAAAAAGAACTCCATCTCCTTCCTCCAACTCAAACAGATTCTCAAAATATTGCCTTCTCCTTTGCATTACCTCTCTCGGATTTGCTGGAGTATTTTGATATCTTTGCAAGAGAAACCGGCTCAACACTAAATGAACCAACCCTTGATCTAACCTTTAAGATCACACCTGACTTTAAGATGGAAAAAGGAGAAAGACCAGAGGCTTTTGTCCAAAAATATATCATCCATATTAACACCAAAACAATCCGCCCCGAGGAAGAATTAACACAAGAGAATTCCAAATCTCTTTCAATAAGTAACATGAGTGTCACGGGAGTTGAGGACAACACAAAAGTTATGCAACGCCTTAGCATTACAGGAGTTATTATCGCGCTACTAGCTCTCATCTATCTCGGAAGAGGTGAGCTAAAACAAATACTGACAAAATTACAAACCTTCAACTCAAGAACAAAAGACGAAAAAGATTTTCGCTTTGCAAAAAAACGTTTAGGAGGCTTATTTGTAGAAACAGATAAAATTACCCCCATTCGCGAAGAAGAGGAAGTGATCTATCTTAAATCATTAAAAGATTTGGTAAATCTCGCAGATGAAACCCTAAGACCAGTGCTATACCAAATGGATGAAGACGGAAATATAAACTTTGTCATTCTTCGCCTGGGATATTGTTCCGCCTCAGGTGAAAATGGAATTTTTGGCATCAAAAATAAGACACTATCCTAGCCCGCAGCCGAAGCTGTGAGCAGACTATTCCTGACGGGGGATGATGTACTTTTATGGGCGGCAATTCTCCTTTTTCTGGC
>JABJOK010000092.1 GCA_018664365.1 Candidatus Peregrinibacteria bacterium
TATCTTGAAGATCTCCACTTGAAGGATTAGAGGTCTTAACAAGAGCAAATATTCCCTTCCCATATTTTGCCCCTTCCTCCAAGAATGGTTTAATACCATCCCATCCAAGGTAAGCGTTAACGGTAATACTATCCGCATCAAACATCGGCATTATAATTTCGTCATCAGTTCCTTCAAAAATTTCGCTCTCACCTAAGAATGCCGTTGCATAAGCAGCTGCAGTCGATCCAATGTCATTTCTTTTTGCATCAGCAATAGTAATGATCCCTTTCGATTTAGCGTACTTGAGTGTTTCCTGATACGCCCAAATCCCTTCACTTCCAAAAATTTCATAGAAAGCGATTTGCGGTTTCATAACCGGCACAATATCGTGAGTAGCATCAATGATTCCCTTATTAAATTCCAAAATAGCATCTGCAGCAGCCTTAGTTGGAGACTTCTCCTCCGAAAGCGCCTGCTTTCTAAGATGAGGGGGAATCTGGTTTAAGCGAGGATCCAACCCCACACAAATAGCATTCCCTTTAGCCTTTACGGCATCAATCAATCGATCAGCAAAATGATTAGACATAACAAAAAGTTAGATATATTCCGAGCGGAGTATAGCAATTAAGTGGATGATTTTAAAATCACTTTTTTTTCTTTTTCCCAGGATTCCTGGGGCTCTCCAACACCACGTGGATCCTTTTTTCCTCTGCACCACCTCCAATATCACAAAACCTTACCCTCAAAACTTATTCCACAACATAAAATTCCCCTAGCAAATATCGACGACGTCGTCGATTCACAATAAAATCCCTGATTCTGTCAAAACCCTCCCTAAAATCCGTGCTTTTCACCCCATGCTGGCGGATCTTGCTTGAATTCAAGTACCGTCTCCAGCTGATCCTCAGGGATAAGCCCTTGTTCAGCAGCCAATCCGATGATGTTTGTATAGTCCGTGAGTGTATGAAGTTCGATCTTAGCCTCTTCAAAACGATCAATAGCCTTAGGCATCTCCCAAGTCACGATCGCCAATATCTCATCAACAGTACATCCTCCCTCTTCACGAACAGCTTCTGCAGCCTTTACACTCGATCCTCCTGTAGAAATCAAATCCTCAACAATAAGAACCTTCTGCCCAGACTCAAGATGTCCCTCGATCTGCTTTCCAGCACCATGCTCCTTCTTTTCAGGACGAATGTAAATCATTGGAACTCCCAAATCATAAGCCAAAAATGCAGCCCAAGGAATCGCTGCAGTCGCAGTTCCTCCAATCACATCAAACTCTAGTCCCTTTTCTTCAATAATCTTTTTAAATCCTTCAACAACAGCCTTCCTCTCTTCAGGAAAAGCAATCATCTTACGATTATCACAATAAACAGGTGATTTAATTCCGCTCACCCATGAAAAAGGCGGATCAATTTTCACCTTCACAGCTTCCCTCTTTAGAAGATTTGCTGAAATTTCTTTTGCTAGAGACATATAGAAATACAGTTAAATTTTATTAGCCAAAACTTAACAAAAAACTAATCTTTAGGCAACTTCCTCAAACTTTGGTGATTCCGAGTAGTCCTTAAACAACTCCCCATTTGAATAAAGGCCAGTCATTGAAAGAACAGCATCAGCTTCAGCTTCAACAAAATTTTGAATTGTCTCTGGATCTACTGCTCCTCCAGTTGCAAGAACCTTATATTCATAACCACTATCCCTTCTATACGAAGTTAAAAATCTCACCATATCCAATGCTTTCGCATGCAAAGGCTTTCCAGATACTCCAGCAGTTGGATGTATCTCTGCGAAATTTGATCCCAAATCACCATCTACCAATTGAGTAGGATCTGTATTAGAAGCAGTAATAAAATCAACATGCGGTGCAACATTATCAACCAATGCTCTCATCACCTCCTCATCCAAAACATCATGGTCTTCACTTGTATGAACATGTCTCAAATTAACTCCAATCTTCATGTTTGGATTCACCCTATTCGCAACTTCTCTACAATGAGCAACAATTTTCCCAGCCATCTCGGGCATTTTAAACTGAGCTCCCTCACATGCATTGGCATAAGCAGATGGAACATGAGGATTAGCAAAATTAAGATCAACATAGTTAATTCCTGCCTTTGCCATATTGTAAACTAGCATTTCCCAATCGCCTAAATAGTCCTCCATGGTTGTCTCTGACCCCTGGTATGGAGTAGCAAGTAAACTAGCTATTAAAATCTGTCCTCTAGCCTCCAATATTTCTTTCGTTCGTCCAAGCTCATCAAGATATTCCTCATTAAGATCTGGTGAATGAACCCCAAAATGATTAACAGCACCCTCTTGCCCAGCAAAATCATTAACAACAGCTAATTTTCCACTCTCATCTACATCCCCATCATGAAAAGCTAAGTTTGGCATATCAGAAGCGTCAGTCTTCATGGTTCGTAAAGAACCAGTATAAACAACTCCTCCAGCCTGCTTATCCAAAACCTTAGACATTTCATCAATATCACCATCTCCATCAATATCCTTCAATAAACCAGGAGCAACACCAACAATAACAGTAGAACCATTAGCTTTTCGTAAAGCATTTATTTCAGTACCCAAAAAATCAACCTCCGTTCTCTTATCAGCATCAACATCGCCAAAACGGTAAGAAAAATCAAGATTCATATCACCTTGATCAAAAGGCCCTACAGCCGGATCATACATTCCTCCCTGCTCACGTGGACCCCACAAAGATTTTGTTTCCTCAGACATATTTAAAAAGCTTTAATAAATTAAGGAGAAAATCATAACACAAACCCTTAAAAAGTAAAACGCACAAAAGCCCCTAAAAATAATGCTTCTTTCCTTGCGCATCCCTATGGTACTTCCCAAACTCTGACAACTTCTTTACTAACTTCCAATCCATCACCGGACCGCTTTTACATGCCAATACTCCAGTGCCATCAATTGCACACTGCCCACAAACTCCAAATCCACATTTCATATATTTTTCAACTGATAAGAAGCACTCTGCTCCCCCCTCTTCAGCAATTTGTCCTACAAATTTCTCCATAATCTCTGGTCCACAAGTGAACA
>JABJOK010000093.1 GCA_018664365.1 Candidatus Peregrinibacteria bacterium
CTTATATATTTCATAAGAGGTGCATATAGAAGCATCTTTATTCCATTTATGTTGTTCTCTCTACGGTATTCATTGGCCCAATCCCAAGCGTAACGAATAGGGGAATGACAGTAGCAAACATGTTTTGTATCAATTGAAGTCAAAATCCCATGTGCCATTGCAGTGCTTGAACTTAAAACTAAATCGTATCCCTCAAGATCGAGATCCTCGATTGCCTGCGGAAATTTAGGAAGAAGCAATCGATATCGCTTCCTAATAAATTTAGGATACTTTTGTAAATTTGAAGTTATAACTCTCTCCTTTGGAAAGACATTACCAACTTTTTCTTCATCATAAAAAAGAGTAAATATAGGAGCCTTCGGATACATATCTGCGAAAACCTTAAGCACACGCTCAGCTCCACCAAGCTTTACAAGGAAATCATGAACAAGTGCTACTTTCATAAGGAAAAAATAAAGGACGGTGCATTCGCACCGCCCTAAAGTTTACTCAATCAAGCTTAACTAAACAAGCTCTTACTACTCAGTAGCTTCTTCTACAACAGGTTCTTCTTCTACAACAGCCTCTTCCTCAACCACTACTTCTTCTTCCTCCTCAACTACTTCCTCTTCTTCTTCCATAACTTCTTCTTCCTCTGCAACTACTTCCTCTTCTTCCATAACTTCATCTTCAAGTACTTCCATGTCTATTTCAACATCTTCCATAGCATCAGTTAGACCTCCAAGGATATCACCAGCACAACCTTCAAGTCCTGCAGTGATTTTTGCCTCAACGTCTGGATCCTCTTGATACTTTTCTGTAAGTGCAAGCATTGCATCCTCATCATCAGCATCAAAGCCATGATTTGTGTAGATCTCCTTTGCTTGATCCTCTAGAGTTGGATCAAAAATATTGTCTGATTGGAAAATCAAACATGTTGCCTCAATAGTTGCATCAACAAAACGGTCCTTTTCACTTCCCTGTAGGAGTGAGCAACCAGATGCAAAAACTGAAACTGCCATTAGTACAACCAATAATTTTTTCATAGAATTGTGTTACGAGGTAATTATTGTTACTGAAAGCATTATATGCTCTTAAAATAGGCTGTCAAATCCCTAAGGGAATAAGTATTCAAAACATTCTTAGGTTCTAGCCATCCTCTTCGCCCCATTCCGACCCCAAATTCCATGTTTTTCATATCAGAAAAACCATGAGCATCAGTGTTGATCGCAAACTTTGCACCTTTATCCTTAGCCATTTTTATGTGCTTTTCAGACAAATCCAACCTCTCAGGACTTGAATTGATTTCGAGCGCAACATTATTGGCAACACAAGCATCAATGACCTTCTCCAAATCAAATTTCATTGCTGCTCTTTTATTCAAAAGTCTTCCCGTAGGATGCCCCATTATCATAGAGCTTGGATGCTCAGCAGCACGAATAAGTCTCTTAGTTTGATCATCGGGATCAATTCGTCCATGCAAGTGAGCACTAACAATAACGATATCTAATTCATTCAAGATATCATCTGAGAAATCCAGGCTTCCATCCTTTAAAATATCAACCTCACATCCCTTGAATATCTTAAACTTTTCCCCAAATGCTTTATTTAACTTGTCTACCTCCTTCCACTGCTGCTTTATCTTGCTTGCATCCATTCCACCCACAATTCCCACAGCCGCAGAGTGATCCGTAATGGCGCAGTAGTCATATCCATTTCGCATAAACTCTTCAGCCATCTCCTTCGGGCTGTTGTCCCCATCGCTATACGTGGAGTGTGCATGGAGATCTCCCTTAATATCATTCAATTCTACAAACTCAGGAAACTTCTTGTGCTTTAGTCCGTATTCAATTTCTCCATCATCTCTTCGTATCTCGGGGGTAATATATGGCAGGCCAACTGCCTTAAATATATCCTCCTCGTCTTTTCCACCTACTTTTTTATCTCCCTTAAATACGCCGTATTCACTAACTTTCAATCCCTTTTTCTTAGCCAAGTCTCGAATGCGAATATTGTGATGTTTGTCCCCACTAAAATAATGTAATGCCGCACCAAAGCAGTCTTTATCAACCACGCGTAGGTCTACATCAACACCACTCCTTAAAATTACACTCGACTTTGTTCTTCCCTCAGCAACA
>JABJOK010000111.1 GCA_018664365.1 Candidatus Peregrinibacteria bacterium
AAGGACTATTCATAGCAATAATAATGCATGCAGCCTACAACTACCTGCTGCAATTAAGCATTATGCCTCCAGTGATAATCTTTGTAGTACTTGGATATATATATCTAAGGTACTTACTAAATAGAAAAGCAGGACATCTGATTCTAGAAACAGACATTACAAAATACAAAAAATCAACAATTGCAAAAAAAGATGAGGAAGTAGTCATAGAACTACTAGGGATGTGGTTTAAGGACAAAAGATATGTCGACGTCATACACATCGCAGAAAGACTTCTTGAAAGAGATCCAGACAATAAGGTGGTAAAAATGTTCAAGGCAAAGGCTCTAGACAAAATGGACGACAAAGAAACATACAAAAGCATTCTTGGAAATATGTTTAAAAGTAAACTAAGCGACAAGGAGAAGAACATAATAACCAGCCACATAGAAGAAACAGAAAAAAACAATAAAGACAATCCCGCAAAAACAGTAGATGAAAAAGCACCAAAGCCAAAGGCAAGGAAAAGCACAAAAAAATTCATGAAGGATCTGCAGGACGGAGATAGTTTCAAACTAGGTTGATGAAATATTAAAAAACAAATAAGATTCATATAAATGAATCCTTATTTCAATGAGCCTAAAGCAAGCAAAAATAGCACTAGTATTTGACTGGATGACCAATCCAGGTGGAGCAGAAAAGGTGAACCATGTTTTTCACAAAATGTTTCCAGATGCTCCAATATTTACATCTGTATACAATCCTAAAAAATTAAAAGGATTTGAAAAGGCAGGGATTACAACATCATTCATTCAACATCTTCCATTTGCAAAAACAAAGCATCAAATATACTTGGGGATGATGCCATACGCATACGAATCTTTCGACCTGAGCGAATTCGACATAGTAATCTCAAGCTCACACGCTGCAGCCAAAGGGATCATCACAAAACCGGAGACAATGCACGTATGCTATTGCCACACACCAATGCGATACGCATGGGATAATTGGCATTCATACATAAGAGAGTACAAAATGAATCCGATCATAAAAAGCATAGGAAAGAAACGAATTCATAAATTAAGAATGTGGGACAGGCTGTCAGCAGATAGGGTCGACCACTTCATAGCAAACTCAAACACTACAAAACGTCGAATCGAGAAATATTATTCCCGACCAGCGACAGTCCATTACCCGATGATCAAATCCAGCCAGTTCAAGGAAGCCAAAAAAACGAAAGGATATTTCCTAGCAGTAGGACGATTAATTCCATACAAAAAGTTCGATCTTATAATTGAAACGTTTAATCAAATTGGACTACCATTAAAAGTCGCAGGAACAGGGAATATGGAATATGAGCTAAGAAGCAAAGCTAAGGGGAATATTGAGTTCCTGGGATACGTCGACGACAAGAAGCTAAGAGAGCTCTATTCGGAAGCAGAGGCCCTTATATTCCCACAATTAGAAGACTTCGGGATTACTCCTCTTGAATCAATGGCATCAGGAAGACCTGTAATCGCATACGGAAAAGGAGGAGCCCTAGATACAATTATAGATGGTAAAACAGGAATACTGTTCAAAGAACAAACCCCAATGCATCTAAAGGCCGCAATAGAAAAATACCAAAAAACAAAGAAGGACTTCAAACCTCAGGAACTTATAAAACATGCCGAATCATTCGACAAAAAAAACTTCGAAAAGAAATTCTTAAGCTATCTAAAAGACAAGTGGGAAAAGTGGCAAACTAACCTGTAACAAGGGATAGCACAACATTCACAATAGCCCAGGCTGTCAGAGTAAGTACCAAACCGATAACAGCATTCTTAATAGCATTCTTGCCTTTATCTTTCTCACTAGACAAACCTCCAAACATATACATATATCCACCAACCACAAGACCTGCAACCGAAGCAAGACCGGCAAGACCAATAATAAATTCCAAAATCCACCTAAGATAAAAAGGAACCATCCAAAGAGGAATATTTCCCGTTTTTATACCACAAGCAAGAATGTCAGTGTAAGAAGCAATCTTGTTCAAGGGGTCAATCATCATAGATTCCCTCTTTGCAATTATCTTCTTAGATGAGGGGACAACAAATGTAGTAACCGTTCCAGGCGCAAAAGTCCCGTCAGTTAATGATCCCGAAGAAGGCACAAGAACATCCAGTGATTCATCGACAAGCTTTCGGGAAACCCAATCCATAACAGTCTGGCAATCAATAGTAGTAAAGTTAGTATCAGGCAAAACAGTTGCCTTAGGTGCTGAGGTCTCAGCAAACGCAACAAGCCCTACGCTCATGAAGCTAATTAAGAACATTGCGAGCAAACTACTGGCGAAATATTTTCTCATAAAATGAATTAACTTTCTGAATTATATCACGCTCCCTTGCCCTTTCAAATCTTTATCAATATAATACCGCTACTTAAACAAAACCACCATGGATCCCGCACCGACGATAGCAATTGTTGGTCGACCAAATGTAGGAAAGTCTACCCTTTTCAATAGGTTGATTGGAAAACGCCACGCAGTTATTGCACATGAAGCAGGAACCACTAGAGACAGAATTTCGCAAAAATACGATTGTAATGGATACGAAAGCTTCTTAGTCGACACAGGAGGCATAGAAATAGACAAGAAAGGGGATATAGAAGAGAATATTCAGGTACAGGCTAATATAGCCATCCAAGAAGCCGACATAATAGTATTCATAGTAAATCTTACAGAGAACCTAACTGTAGACGATTTTGCAGCAGCAGAAATATTAAGAAAAACCGACAAACCAGTAATTCTAATTGGGAACAAAGCGGACAATTCAGAAATAGAAAAAAACGTATACAACATATATGAACTAGGATTCGGAGAACCTATAGCAATTTCAGCAATTCACAATATTGGCCTTGAAGAACTGAGATCAACACTGGAAAAAACTATAAAAAAGTTGGGATTCAAAAAAGCACGATCAGTAAAAAAAGAAGATAAGGTTATAGATCTATGCATAGTGGGAAAACCCAACGCAGGAAAATCGTCACTAATTAACGCAATACTAGGACAAGAAAAAGTTATTACATCACCAATCCCGAACACAACAAGAGATGCGACAGACACTGAATTCACATACAAGGATCAAAAGTTTAACCTGATCGATACAGCCGGGCTAAAAAGAAGAGGAAGGATAAACAGGGGAATAGAGAAGTTTAGCTCATTAAGAGTTTTTTCATCAATAGAACGTAGCGATATTGCCGTTTTGCTTATCGATGGAGAAGCAAGCGTAACTAATCAGGACACACATATTACAGAACACGTACTTGCAGAACGAAAAGGTCTTATCCTCGCAATTAACAAGATAGATCTACTTGAAAAAGGAGAGGAAATGAGGGATCGAATAATTTCAAAACTAAGAAGGAAATTTTCATTTGTTCCATGGGCACCAGTAGTATTCGTATCAGCAAAAAACAAGACCAATACATACAAAATACTAGAACTAGCAGAAAAAATCATGGAAGCTCGAAAGCAGAAAATTAGAACCCCAGAGCTAAACAGTCTACTTCAAAAAGTAACTATGAAGCACCTTCCAGCAGGAAAGGGGCTGAAAAAGGCTAAATTCATGTACGGAACTCAGGTAGACATAAATCCTCCAAAATTCACCCTGTTCTTCAGGCACGCAAAAAACCTCCATTTCTCATACCCAAGATATCTAGAAAATAAAATTCGAGAAGAATGCCCATTTTCAGGGACTCCAATAAACATACAGATCAAAACATCAGTCGGGAAAGAAAAGAAGTCATAGGCTTAGAAATCTCTTGTCATTAATCTTCCTTTCTCCAAATTTAGAGCGCCACAAATCACGGTAAAACACGCGACGATCCTTATTATGGAACTTCAAAATGTGATCATCTACAATTAAACTAGAATCCTCAGAAGCCCGAGAAGCCTTTCTTAAAGCACGTTTTTTCTGCCAAGAAGAAAGTCGTTTTTCAAGAAAACTACCAATGGAGCCACCAAAGGCTACTGAGAAAAAAGATTTAAGCACAGAATTAAGAGGGTTAACAGGAAGCAAATGCCTAAGAGAAAGCTCGAAATCTTCCTTCTTTTCAAAATAGTCTCGAGCCCAAAGATTGTCATTAAAAAAGCTGCCACTAAATCCATTATCAATTACAGGCTTCATACTTTTAATCCAGAAAGCCAAATAAACATCATCATAAATTGAGACCTTAGACAAATCACAAGAACTATCATCAATAAAAAAACTAAGACAAAACCTGCCAGACACGTTCTTTCCGTGTCTTCGTACACCCATAAAATGAAGCAGAGCAGTGACAAAAGTCCTTACAAAGAAAAGGTGCCCCTCCTCAGCCACAACAAACAAATCAATATCACTCCTGTCATCAACTTTACCAAAAGCAAGGTTGTTACAAACAGCGACCATTTTTACAAACGGAACCATTTGAAGTACAGATAAATAGTTCTCAACACGACCCCATAATTTTTTTTCTATTTCGTTATTCACGCCGATTAGTATACTACAAGCAATGCCAAAAACAGACAAAATCAAAGAGGTCCTAAAAAAGCTTCCAGATGCCCCAGGAGTTTACAAAATGCTCGATGGGGAGGGAAAGATTATTTACATTGGAAAAGCAAAATCACTCAAAAAAAGAGTAAAACAATACTTCCAAAAGAATTATGAACATTCAACAAGGACCAAAAAGCTAGTTGAAAAAATTGAGGACATAAAATTCACAAGTGTCGACAGCGAACTAGAGGCAAATATCCTGGAGCACAACCTAATCAAGGATGTTCAGCCGAAATATAACGTCATCATGAAAGATGGCAAAAGCTACGTATACATAAAAATAACAAAGGAAGATTTTCCTAGAATACAAATAGTGCGTGAAATTAAAAAAGACAAAGCAAAATATATTGGGCCAAAAACTGCAGCACACAAAATAAAAGACACATTCAAAATACTTAAGAAGATATTTCCCTTTAGGCACTGTAGCCTGGACATTCAACTTTTAGAGGAGCCAAACAAAGTAAAAGTGACCAAGAAGACAATTAAGTATCCATGCCTAGACTACTACATCAAAAGATGCGCAGCACCATGCATAGGAAAGTGCACAAAAGAAGAGTATCAAGCCATAATTAAGAATGTAGAAAATTTCTTACACGGAAAAGCCGATGGGGTATTGAGCGACCTTACCAATCAAATGAATGAGCTAGCGAAAAACAAACAATACGAAAAAGCAGCAAAGATGCGAGACAAAATAGGTAAGGTAAGGGACATACTAGAAAAGCAAAAGGTCCAAGACGACGGACAAACTGATAAAGATGTAATCAACTACCTTATTACGCACGAAAAGGCATACTTCAATCTATTTCAAATAAGAGGAGGAAAACTCATTGGACAAGAAAATTTCATACTAAACGCATCAGGAGCAGAAGATAAAACAGAAGAAACAGAGGTCCTTCAGGCATTCATTGAACAGTACTACAATATAGCAACCGACATTCCCAAAGAAGTCTTGATACCTCATAAAATAGGAGAAGAACCAGTAGAGCCGAAACTAAAATTCATAATTCCTCAAAAAGGAAACAAGAACAAATTATTAAACATGTCCCTAAACAACGCACGAATTTATGCAGATAGGAACAAAGCCAGCTGGCAAGAAGACAGTAAACTCAACGAAGATGCGGCAAAAGAACTTCAAAAAGTTTTAAAGCTAAAGGAACCGCTAAAAAGAATAGAATGCTACGACATATCACATCTCGGTGGAACAGACACAGTAGGCTCAATGGTAGTATTCGAGAAAGGAGTGCCAAAAAACAAACTATATAGGAAATTCAAAATTAAAACCGTAGAGAATAAACCTGACGACTATAAATCAATGGAAGAAGTCCTAATCAGACGATTCCAAAAAATTGTAATGAGATTCAGGCACAAAGACCTAAAAGTAATAAAGGCACGAAAGAAAGACGACAAATTTATAAAAGATCACACAAATAAAACAATTTCAAGAAAAGGAAAGCAATTCTACGTAATAGAGAAAAAGAAGAAGACAATAGGGTTCATTGCAATAAAAGAGCACAATCCTAAAACCATAGAATTCACAAATCTTTACGTACTAGAGAAAGAAAGAGGAACCAAAATAGGATTCAAAATAATAAGAGAGGCACTAAGAAAAACAACGGCAAAAAGAGTGTATGCAATTTGCAGAAGAGAGCTTCTTGACTACTATACTCTGTTCGGATTTGAAGAAATCAAAAAGCTGCCCGAAGAAATGCACTACAGGGTTGCTGAAATAAAAAAACACAGAAAACTAAAGAATCTTGTACTCATTGCCTATGATAAACTGAAACACAAAGAGGACGAATCTTTCTCAAAAATCCCTGATCTAATTGTAATTGACGGAGGAAAAGGACAGCTAGGCATAGCGGAAAAAATAATGCAAAACCTGCATATAAATATTCCGCACATATCACTAGCAAAAGAGATGGAAGAAATTTTTATCCCTGGGAAGAAGGATTCAATAATACTAGACAGAACATCCAACGCACTCAAATTACTCCAGCGAGCTCGTGATGAAGCACATCGTTTCGCCATAAGCTATAATAAAAACCTAAGATCAAAAAGACTAAGACCTAAAAGAAAATAGTCTCCGCACCCTTAAGCAACTTCTCAGACCACTCCTCGACATCAAGCTCCTCCTCAAAACGGATAGTGTCAAAAACATTAGCCTTAAGCTCAGGATGCTTCGGCATAAAAACCGAGCAGCTATCTTCACAGGAAAGTTTTGATATTTCAAAAGTACCAATACGTTGAGCAACCTCAATTATCTCCTCTTTGTCATATGCAATTAGCGGCTGAAAAAGAGGGATATTCGAAGCCTCATGAATTACAAACATATTCTCAGCGGTCTGCGAAGCAACTTGACCATAATTATCACCTGTAATAACTCCCTTCGCCTCTTCTTTTTTAGATATTTTCTCAGCAACACGAAGCATCATTCTACGATACAAAACGGTCCTAATCTTATCAGGAATAGTCTTAACCCCTTTTATTGCTAACTGAAAATCTCCAAACGGAACCTGATATAGTTTAGTATCAAACTGGTAGTCCGATAGGACCTCAACTAAATTCTTACACTGGTCCATCTCAGATTTATCTGTGATTGGATAGGCATGAAAGTTAACAAAAATAACACGAGCACCTCGTTTCATCATCTTGTATGCAGCAACAGGGGAGTCTATTCCTGAGGACATCATGCAAACAAGCTTACCACCAGAATTGGCAGAAAGCCCTGCCTGTCCAGGATGCTTCTTGAATGTAAACCAGGCAAAATTATTAAAGAACTCAATATTAACAATCAAATCAGGCTCCTTCATCTTAACTTTCTTATCAATGCCTCGCTCAAGAAGCTCAGCACCAACCTGACGTTCAGCATCTACTGACTTATAGGGAAGAACCTGTGATCTCTTGCACTTAACACGAAAGGTTTCAACATCATTCAAATTAGGCAATCTACTCCAAATTTGCTCACCGAGTTCCTTGATATCCAGCGATCCACCGAAAACAAACATATAATTCTTGATCCCAAAAATTTTACCAAGAATATTGCCAGCCTTTTCCTCATCTTCCAGAGAAAACCCATCATCTAAATCAATAAGGAATCGCCCCAGAGTATGCTTAAGGTCAAAAGTACGACTAAAAGCTTTCTCTAATTTCGTCTTAACGTGCCGTCTCAATTTCTTAAGAAAGTAGTCTACGTTGGCCTTCTTAAGACCAATCTCACCGTAATGTATGATTATAGCTCTATTCATGCCAAACCAAGATATCCAACAAAATACCCTCTTGCAACTCGAAAACACTAATAAACTCTAGAACTAAGCTGAATTACGAAAATCAATATTACTATCCATACGATAACCACCAAATTCATTCATCTGTTCATTCTTAGCTAACTCATAGTGGCCTTTAGATATTTCTAAAAATCTCTCTCTAGCAGCAACAGGATCAGTCATTGAAGCAATTTCGTCAGATTCCTCTTGCGAAAGCTTTCCTTCATTTAAAAACTGCTTTGCCAGCTCATCAAGCTCAACAAGCTGCCTTGCTTTTTCAGCCTGAGTCAAAGGCTTCTCGGAAGAACTAACTTGATCACTATTTTCAGGAAAAATATCTGTCATAAACGTTTAATTACGTCTACATTATACCAAAAATCACTGGAAAGCTCAATAACGGACTGGTAAAATCAACACGCATGAAAGTAAAAGATTTAATAAAAAAAGGATGCCCAACAATAATGGGCATCATAAATGTAACTCCTGATTCATTTAGTGATGGAGGAAAATTTAACACGCTTAGAAAAGCACTAAAACAAGGGAAAAAACTGGAAAAGGACGGGGCCGATATTATTGATATTGGAGGAGAATCAACAGGCCCAGAGTCGAAAGATATTTCTGAAAGAGAAGAGTTAAAAAGAGTAATTCCAGTTATAGAAGAAATCAAAAAACAAACTAATCTTCCGATCTCAATAGACACATATAAATCAAGTGTAGCTGAAGCAGCTCTACAAAGTGGTGCAAGTATCATAAATGATGTAACAGCTCTAAGAGGGGACAGCAAGATGGTAAGAGTAGCCCATAAACACCAGTGCCCAGTAATAATGATGTACTCGAAAGACAATACTCCAAGAACAACAGTAAAAAACAAACATTACAAAGACGTTATAGAAATAATAAAGGACTTCTTCAAAGAAAGAATGAACTATATAAAAAAACACAGCCTTACCACGTCTCAGATAATCCTAGACCCAGGAATGGGACAATTTATCTCAGCCATACCAAAATACAGCTACGAAATAATATCAAAATTGAAAGAGCTAGATGAATTAAAAGCACCACTGCTTTTAGGAATATCACGAAAATCATTCCTAGGAGGAGAAGTTAGCGAACGACTCGAAAAGGGCCTACTCATAAGCGGCATTGCATATTTAAATGGCGCAAGTATACTGAGAACCCACGATGTAAAAGAGACAAAAGAATTCTTTAAAAAATTCTAATCAAACAAATGCCAGAACTTACACTACACGTAAAATTCGACTTCGCAGCCTCACACTTCCTGACCGACTACAACGGAAAATGTGAACACCTACACGGACACAACTACAAACTTGTAATAACAGTTAAAGGAGAAAAGAAGAACGACGGATTAGTTCAAGACTACACGGAAATCAAGAAAATAGTCCGCGAGCACATAATTGAAAAGCTCGACCACAAACACTTAAATAACGTTGTAGACAATCCATCTTCAGAACACTTAGCTATATTCATATGGGAAGAGCTAAAGACACACCTACCACTTCTGAAAAAAGTGGCACTATACGAAACCGAACAACAATTCTGCGAATATGAAGGAGAATAAAACAATTCACATAGCACTTGGATCAAATCTTCAAGATAGAAAGAAAAATCTCCAAACAGCTATAAAGGAAATAGCAAATTTCGCAGACATATCGAAAAAATCCAGCATTTACGAAACTGAGCCTGTGGGGTATAAAGATCAGGGCAAATTCTTGAACCAAGTGATTGAAATAAAGGCAGACATATCTCCTACAGATCTGATAATTAGACTACAAGAGATAGAGCATAAAATGGGCAGAACGAGAGAAATTACAAATGGCCCGAGAACAATAGACCTAGACATTCTTTTTTACGAGAACGAAGTAGTCGAAACAGATTCGCTTACGATTCCGCACCCAAGAATGCACGAAAGAGCATTCGTATTGGAACCATTAAATGAAATAGCTCAAGACAAGAATCACCCAACCCTAAACAAAACAATAAACACACTATGGACAAGCCTAAAATAGAAGAACTAGCAAAACAGCTCATTGAAGCCATCGGCGAAGACTCAACAAGAGAGGGGCTTAAGGATACCCCAAGGAGAATGGCTAAATCTTTTGAAAAGCTTTTCGAAGGATATGCAATGAACCCTAAGAACTTTCTAACAGAATTCGATGGTGAAGATTACGATGAAATGATCATATGCAAGAACATAGATCTATACTCGACATGCGAACACCACATGCTTCCATTTATAGGGAAAGCACATATTGGATACATTCCAAACAAAAAAATAATTGGACTCTCAAAGCTTCCAAGAATAGTAGAAACATTCTCTAGAAGACTACAGAACCAAGAACGCCTCACTATGCAAATTGCAAACACCCTAAAAGAACTTCTACAGCCAAAAGGAGTAGGAATTGTAATAGAGGCAAACCATCTGTGCATGCGAGCAAGAGGAGTAGAGAAGCAGAACGCCTCAATGACAACATCTTCATTTAAAGGACTATTTAAAGAGAACTCAAAAACAAGATCAGAATTTCTAAAATTGATAGGATGATACTCCTAATAGATAATTACGACTCTTTTACATTCAATCTATATCAACAAATTGAATCTCTGGGCAAAAAAGTAAAGGTCATAAAAAACGATGAGCTAAATCTTTCAGGAATAAAGAAGCTTTCTCCAGAAAAAATCATCATTTCACCAGGCCCAGGGCGACCAGAAGAAAGCGGCATCTCAAAAAAGGTAGTACAAGAATTTTATACAGAAATCCCTATTCTGGGAGTATGTTTAGGGCACCAACTTATTGCACAAATATTTAGTTCAAAGATCGCTCATGCGCCGAGAATTCTGCACGGGAAAACGTCAGAAGTCTTCCACACGGAAGACTCATTATTTCAAAATGTAAAAAATCCATTCATAGCTGCGAGATACCACTCACTAATAGCAAAAACAGTTCCAAAAGAATTCGAACTAACAGCATGGACAAAAGAAAAAGAAATAATGGGAATAAAGCACAAAAAACATCCACTATTTGGACTACAGTTTCACCCAGAATCATTTCTCACTAACGAGGGCAACAAAATAATGAAGAACTTCCTATATGAAATCTAAAAAAACAAAACTAGACCCAGTAGACTTCTTCCAAAAACTTACTAAAGAAAAAAACATCTGCTTTTACCTAAGTAACTCAGAAAATGGCTTCGAGAAAATAATTGCATTCAACCCCGTCGCAAAGATTTCAACAAAAAAAGACGCAGACATAAAAGCATTCACTATAGAAAACGCAAAGAGGAGCCGAAAAGTCCTCGGATATATTTCATATGACTATGGATTCAAAACACAAAACATAAAATCAAAAGCTAAAAATGATCTAAAATTGCCAAACACCTACCTTTTAGCCTTCGAAAACTGGATCTCATTCGACAAAAAATCAGAAACTCTGCACTTCAAAGATCCAAAATTTCCGGAAAAAATCAAAGAAATTCAAAAACGGATCCCACAAAAGACAAAAACTCCGATCTCCAAAAATTTTAAACCAGAACTATCAAAAAGCGAATACAACAAGGCTTATAAACAAATAAAACACCACATAAAAGAAGGGGATATATACCAAATCAACCTAACTCATCGGCTAAAAGCAGAAACCAACATAAACTCAAAAGAACTATTCGTAAAAACAATTGAAGCCAACGATGTCGACTTCCTTGCATACATTGAAGGTGAAGATTTTGATGTACTAAGCGCATCTCCAGAAAGATTCATAAGAATAAAAGACAAAAAAGCGGAAACCTGCCCTGTAAAAGGAACACGCCCAAGAGGAAAAACGCAAAAACAAGATGAAGCACTAAAAAAAGAGTTAATAGAAAGTGAAAAAGAAGCAGCCGAACTAAACATGATAACAGACCTCCTTAGGAACGACCTCGGAAAAGTAAGTAAAATAGGGTCAGTAAAGGTTGAGGGACACAGATTGATAAGTAAATGCCCAACCGTATGGCACACATACAGCCGCATTACATCAGAAATTCACCCAAAGCTATCAAATATTGAAGCCCTTATTTCAATGCTACCTGGAGGATCGATTACTGGATGTCCAAAAAAACGCGCAATGCAAATAATTGACAAGCTAGAGCCTATATCTAGAGGCATATACACTGGAACCATACTTCAAATAAATCCAAATCAAGATATAGACTCAAGCATAGCAATCAGAACAATTATAAAAAAAGACAAAAACCTTTACTTGCAAGTTGGCGGAGGAATAGTATTGGATTCGGAGAATCAACCTGAATACGAAGAAACTCTCCACAAAGCAGCATCATTTATGAAAATTCTAGAATAAAACAATCATGATAGTCCTTCACAACAACAAATTCGTAAAAGACGCAAAAGTATCCGCAACCGGCTCATTTGGAAGAGGATATGGCATTTTTGAAACCATCAGAACATTTAACGATAAAGAACTACCACTTCTAGACAAACATTTAAAAAGATTTTCAGAATCAGCAAAAAAAATTAATTTAAAGCTCAAATATTCAAAAAAAGAAATAGGGGAAATGATAAAAAAGGTCACAAAAAAATCTCCACACAAAATTCAACGAATAAAACTGATGGCTACAGCCGAAGACCTGATAATATTTTCGGTAAAAGCAAAAATTAATCCAAATATTTACAACGGGGTTAGCCTCATAAGCACAAAAATCAGCCGCTCACTTCCAGAAGTTAAATCAATCTCCTACCTTCCGTCATTCCTAGCTCACAAAAATGCGATAAAAAAAAGCTACTTCGACGCACTTCTGATAAATGAAAAAGAAGAAGTCTTTGAAGCAGCATATGCAAACATATTCTGGTTTGAAGGAAACATTCTCTGCACACGCAAAGATAAAATTCTGGCAGGGATCACACGCGAAGTGGTTATTAAGAACTCCCCATTCAAAATAAAATTCAAAAACATAAAGCTGAAAGACCTAAAAAAGAAATCCGAAATTTTCATAACCCAAAGCATCAACCTAATTGTGCCAATCACAAAAATCGATAACAAAAAAATTGGGACAGGGAAGCCAGGAACAAAAACAAAAAAAATAATAGAAAAATTAAAGCTCATCCTCAAAAATAGCTCTAAGCCACTTCAGAACCAAAAACTGCCTTAGACTTCACCATTCTACGAATTTTTTCCAAAACAGGACACATAACATGACTAACATCCACCCTCCTAGAAGAATCTCTCATCCTTATTTCATGGGCATTATGATATTGCGCTAAACGCTCCTCGGACCCACCATTTAGTTCCACACAAGTATCAAGAAACAAAGAATATGCCCTCATAGTTTCAGCAAGAGCTCTTTCACAAGTTCCATCATTCATCAATCTTTCACAAGAAAAATCAATTGCACCATCACTCCAATACCTAGTCATATTATCAACAAAACCAAGACCAAAAATACTATCTTCTCCACCCTGTACAACATCACCATGAGAATTAATCTGAGCTCCACGACAGGCATCTTTTTCAACATCAACCTTCACAACCTTGATTCTAGCATTTGCACGATCATCAGTTCCAATAGCTTCAACATGACCCATAATAAATCTATTTAAATAATGAAATAAGAATAAACTATCCCAAAAACGCCTCACTTTGTCAATTGCCACCTCTTTCGACAAAACAAAAAAACCAACAAAACCAAAAAAGCTAGAGCAACAAAACCAAAACTCAACCAAGTAAAATTAGACATTAAGACCTCTTCATTTTCTCCAAAATAATATCCAAGTGCTGCCAAAACACACACCCATAGACCAGAACCAAGTCCTGTGAAAAACAGGAACTTTGCGAAATTCATTCTCGCAAACCCAGCCGGCAAAGAAATCAACTGCCTAATAGCAGGAAGCAATCTTCCCAAAAAAGTCGAAATTCCACCATAATCCACGAAATGCTTCTCAGCTTTTTCCAATTTTCCTTTATTAAGCAACAAAAACTTTGCCATTTTATGCTCAACTAATTCATACACAACTAGCCTTCCCAAAGATCTCGCAATCCAATAATTAATAGTCGCTCCCACCAAACTCCCCAAAATACCAGCCAACACAATAACTACAATATTCATCTCACCCTGGGCTGCCAAATAGGCCGCAGGTGGGACAACAATCTCAGAAGGAAACGGAATAAAAGAGCTTTCTACAGCCATCAAAGCAAAAACTCCCGTGTACCCCATACCAGAAGTCAATTCAAGCATCCACTGTACAAAAGATCCAATCATAGAGTTATTTAATGGTGCCCAGAGAGGGAATCGAACCCTCACTCTCTTGCGAGAACGGGATTTTGAATCCCGCGCGTCTACCAATTCCGCCATCTGGGCATAGACAAAAATAAATTAACAAAGTTCACTACCATTGAAAAGAACAAATACACATGTGTATACTTGGAACCATGTTTTGCGATGAATTAAAAATTAAACTGAAAGCTGGAAAAGGCGGCGACGGGTGCGTCAGTTTTCGTCGTGAAAAATTTGTGCCAAAGGGAGGACCGGATGGTGGAGACGGCGGACACGGCGGACACATCATTATAAAGGTAAATTCAAACCTCAATACTCTAGGACATTTAACAAACGGAAAAAAATACAAAGGAGAAGATGGAGGATCTGGAAAAGGGAAAAATATGCACGGAAAAAATGCTGAGACATTATTAATTGAAGTGCCAAGAGGAACAATTGTGTTAAATGAGGATAAAAGCCAAGCAATAGCAGACTTAGGTAACGAAGGAGAACAAATAGTAATAGCAAAAGGAGGCCAGGGAGGGCTTGGAAATAGCAGATTTAAATCATCTACACACCAAGCACCAAGATTTGCAGAAACAGGTGAGCCAGGAGAAGAAATGGAAATAGTCCTAGAGCTAAAACTTGTAGCCGATGTTGGATTAATAGGACTTCCATCAGCCGGCAAATCTACATTAATATCAGTTATTAGCAACGCGCGACCAAAAATTGCTGCATATCATTTCACAACACTCACTCCAAACCTTGGAGTCGTTAATATAGATAAAAACAACGGATTCGTAGTAGCAGACATACCTGGACTAATAGAAGGGGCAAGCGAAGGCAAGGGGCTCGGGCACCAATTCCTTAAACATATATCAAGGACAAAGCTGCTTGTACACATCATAGATGGATCCCTAGACGATATTGCTGCTGACTTCAAAACAATAACCAAAGAACTTAAAGACTTCGACAAATCACTAGCAAAAAAAGAACAAATAGTCGTGATAAATAAATTAGACATAATTGATGACGATGACATCAAGAAAAAGATAAAAGACTTAAAGAAGGCCAGTAAAAAGACTAAAATATTCACTATCTCCGGAGTAACACACGAGGGACTTCAACCACTACTTAGAGAAATAGTTAAAAAACTTGAAGAGATAAGGAAAGAAGAAGCAAGCGAACCAAAAAAGAAAGAGGAAGTTATAACAATACATAAGCCTCACCTAGATCAGGTCAAATTTGAAATAGAAAAAGTAATTAAAAAGAAAGATCACAAGATTTTCAAGATTAAAGGAAAGAGAATAGAGCAATTATTAATTATGACGGACACAAAAAATCCTGAAGGCCTTGAACGTGTATATCATTTCTTTGATAAAATGGGCATTAAGTCAGCTATAGAGAAAAAAGGGGCAACATTTGGAGATATAGTAAAGATCAAAGAAAAAAATATTCCATACAGAAAATGAAAATAGTAGTTGGACTCGGAAATATAGGAGAAAAATACGCAAGGACAAGACACAATTGCGGCTTTATAGCTATGGATGAACTTGTAAGACAAGTCGAAGAATCAGGAGTAAAAGTTAAATGGAAAGAAGATACAAAACTTAAGGCCATAACGACAAAAATCCTCTTAAATAATGAAATAACCTTTCTAGCAAAGCCAACAACACTAATGAATCGATCAGGCGAATCAGTAAGTCAAATTCTGAACTTTTTCAAGGAACCGGCCGAAAATTTAATTGCAGTTTATGATGATCTAGACCTTCCATTAGGAACCATTCGAATTAGAGACAAGGGATCAGCAGGAACACACAACGGTATGAAATCAATAATTGAACAAATAGGAACTCAAGAATTCAAGAGGATAAGAATAGGAATAGAAAGCAGGGGAGAGCTTGCACCAGCGCAGCAGGACACTAGCTCCTATGTTCTATCAAACTTCACAGAGAAAGAAATCGCACCGCTTAAAAAAAGCATAGAAGAAGCCGTTGAAGAACTTAAATCGCAAATTTCATAAATCAACTTGACCTTTAGGGCAATTTTCCATAGATTACATAGGCAATTTTTAAGAAAACAACATGTTCGCAATAATTGAAACAGGAGGAAAACAATACAAAGTAGAAAAAGGTTCAACTTTAGACGTTGAACGCATTGATGAAAAGGAAGGAGCTTCTATAGTTATAGATAAAGTCCTTCTTATTGAAGACAAAGACACTAAAATTGGTACTCCTCAAATCGACGGAGCATCAGTTACTGTAAAGATAGTTGCTCACAAAAGAGGTGATAAAATTGTGGTTTTCAAAATGAAACCTAAAAAGAGATACCAAAAAACTCAAGGACACAGACAAGAGCTAACAACAATAGAAATTACAGACATAAAAGCTTCAGGAGGTTCATCAGCACCTAAAAAGGCTGCAGCTCCAAAAAAGACTGAAGAAAAAGAAGAGAAGGAAGACAAGTAATTCTATAATTTATCAAGAACGCCCTGTAGGTCCGCAGGCAGTTTTGCCGTAACTGTAATCTTTTTACCATTCAAATCCTTGAAAGAAAGTTTGGATGCATGCAAAAATTGGCGATTAAGCGGAAACTGCTTCTTAAAAGATCGATTTTGAGCAGTATTTCCATAAGAACTATCCATAACGACTGAATGCCCAATAGAATTCATATGAACCCTTATTTGATGAGTTCTTCCAGTTTTAATTTCAACATCAATAAAACTTACTGACATTCTCTTATTTATCTCAAAGCTTTCAATAAGCGAATATTCTGAAATAGCCATTTTACCACTCTTTTCAGATGCAATCCCCATCTTCTTCCTGTGCTTAGTGTCTCTTGCTATAGGAGCTTCAATAATACCTCTAGAATTCTCAAGAACATTAAAAACTAGACATTTGTAAACCTTCTCAACCTTTCTAGCCTTAAATTGAGCAACCAAATGCTCATAAGCAGGTACATTTTTTGCAACAATCAAAACACCAGAAGTGTCTTTATCAAGCCTATGAACAATCCCTGGACGTCTATTCTCGCCAACACCTTCATCGATTTTATCTAGTAAGGCATTAACAACTGTACCAGAATTATGACCACTATCACTTGGGTGAACAACCATGCCCGCTGGCTTATTTACAACAATGTAATCCTTGGTCTCCTTAATTATATCAAGATCAATTTTCTCAGAATTAACAACAGCAACCTCCTCACTAGCATTAACATCAGGAACAAAAACCTCATCAGACTCAGCTAAAACATAGCTATTCTTAACCGGAGATCCATTAACTAGAACCGCTCCTCTTTTAATTAACTTCTGTAATTTCGAACGAGAAACATCAGGGTAAGTCTCCACCAAATATTTATCCAATCTTTTTCTTGCCATATTCATTTTTAAATTTTTGCCACATTATATCAAACATTGACCTATGCATCTCTGCAATTTGTGAGTCCTGAATCACTACACCATATTCTGAGCCCTTCTCCAAGTGAATAATCGAAACCTTATCATTATATATGTTCATTTCATTTTCAAACATTCCAGAAGCAGGCACATACAATATATCAGTTAGCTCACATTGCATATCATAATGCTCTTTAAAAAACTCCCGAACCTCGGGAGTATCTGGGACAATAGTTTTTAAAGGAATCTTTTTATCAAAAATCCTGAGATCCTTGAATTCAATCAAGAAATCACCATGGCCGGACTTCAACCACTTATCCAAGCACACATAAGCCCTAAAAGTATCCTTAGCAGACAAAGCATCAAACATAACATTCTTAACTCCTTCAATACCTTCAAAATAAGTAATAACTGGTTTATTCAAAGAAAAACTCTCGCTAAGACAGCGAAACTTTGGAACCAGATTCAAAAGATTATTTCGATGATAATCAAAAGTTTTACATTTACGATCAACGTAACCAACCAAAGAGTTAGGATCATTGGCAACAAAGTACTTCATAGTAGCATTGGTATACGAAGAAACTACCCCCTTAACCTCCAAAGATTTTAGAATAGAATATGTCGTCGTCCTATTAAGAGAAGTACGCTTAGCTATAACACTAACCGCCTGGGGCCCCAACGATAGCAATTCTAAATAGACCTGTGATTCACTATCTGTGAATCCTATTTGACACAGCTGGTCTAGTAGATTGCTTTTCATTAAAGAAAAAATTACCTTAAGAGGCGAAGAGTACAGCAAAAATATAACATTTGTCAATACCCAATGACTCAATATGTCGATGACGCTCCCACAACACCTCAAAATTTGCCTTTTCAAAAGGCTTCTGATAATTTTTACTAGCTAAATGATAACTAAAAATAAAATGACTGTAGATATAGAAACATTACTAGAAAGAAGTGCCGTCGATGTAATAGTAAAAGAAGAGCTCGAAGAAAAATTAAAGTCTGGGAAGAAGCTCAATATAAAACTGGGGATAGACCCCTCAGGAGCCGATCTGCATCTTGGACACATGGTAGTAATCAAAAAACTACGAGAATTTCAACAAGCAGGTCATAACATCTTTTTACTTTTCGGTAACTTCACTGGTCAAATAGGGGACCCGACAGACAAATTAAATGCACGAAAACCAAAAACCCAAAAAGAGCTAGAGGCAAATGCAAAAAAATACGTTGAACAGGCAGGTAAACTTCTAGACACAAACAAAGTAGAAATTGTTTGGAACGCAGACTGGCTGGGAAAACTAAATTTTGCAGACGTAGCAAAGCTAGCTCAATCATTTACAGTGCATCAAATGCTAGAACGTGACATGTATCAAGATCGAATAAAGAAAAACCACCCAATATACATGCATGAATTCTTGTACCCATTAATGCAAGGATACGATTCAGTTGCCTTAGAGGCAGACGTGGAATTAGGAGGCACCGATCAACTATTCAATTTACTGGCTGGAAGAACAATTCAGAAAGATTATGGACAAGCACCACAAAGCGTACTGACGGTTCCACTTCTAGTAGGAACCGATGGAAAAGACAAAATGGGGAAGAGTCTAGACAATTACATAGGAATTCACGAAGCACCAAAAGACATGTACGGAAAAACAATGTCAATTACAGACGACCTGATTGTCTCATACTTTGAGCTAACAACAGATTACACACTAGAAGAAATTGCTAATGTGAAAAAGGCTTTAGACGAAGGAGAAAATCCAAAAAATCTAAAAATGCAACTTGCCAGGGAAATAGTAACTCTATACTACGATCAAGACGCCGCAAAACAAGCTGAAAAGGACTTTCAAGAAGTGTTTAGCAACAAAGGCCTACCAGATGAAATAGAACAAATAAAACTTCCAGAAAGCAAATACAATATTATTGAACTTGTTACAGAAGCAAATCTTTCACCATCAAAAAGCGAAACACGTAGAATGATTGAAGGAGGAGGAGTCAGAATTGATGGAGAAAAAGTGCCTTCAATAGAAGAAGAAGTCGACATATCAGAAGAAAAACTACTACAAGTTGGAAAAAGAAAATTCATAAAAGTTATCAAAGGATAATGCAAAACAGGGACCTTTCAAGGGTACTAAGCACGACCTCAAGACACCTAAAAAAACTCGACTCTTTAGGTGTCAAAACAGTTAAGGACTTCCTCCTGTATTTTCCAAGAACCTACAACGATACTAGTGAATTCACAAAGATATCCGAGCTAACAACAGACCAAGCTCACACTATCAAAGGAAAATTGACCAACCTCTTCAACATGCGAACAAAGCATGGGAAGAAAATTACAAGAGGCATTTTTACAGACGAAACAGGATCAATTGAAGTGGTTTGGTTTAACCAGCCGCATCTAACGAGAATGCTACCAAGGAAAGCGGAAATAATTTTAACCGGAAAAGCAAAGTACTCAATGGGCAAGATGTCACTTCAAAGCCCCACACACGAAATAATAAAACCATACGAGGAGCAAATTCACACAGGAAGAATCGTTCCCGTATACCATGAGACAGAAGGAATTACCTCTAAATGGATGCGAGAGAAATTAAAGCCACTAATAGATAACTGGCTAGAGCTATTTCCCGAGTACATGCCAGAAGAAGTTATCCAAGAACACGACTTCCTTCCATACAACGAAGCTATTAGAAACGCTCATTTCCCAGAAAACGAATCACAATTAGCTGAGGCCCGTGATCGACTGGCATTTGACGAGCTATTCCTGTTGCAACTGAAGGTTCTACAAAAAAAATGGCACTGGCAAAACATAAAAGACGGCGAAGCAAAAAAAATAGCAATAAATAAAGAAGTTCTAAAAGCAGGAGTTGAATCACTTCCATACGAATTAACAGAAGCACAAAAACGCACATTAATGGAAATCCTCGAAGACCTACAAAAACCTTTCCCTATGAGTCGGTTAGTTCAAGGAGACGTTGGGTCAGGAAAAACGGTTGTCGCAGCTCTAGCAGCTTTAAACACAGTAATGGAAGGACACCAGGTAGCAATCATGGCGCCAACTGAAATTTTAGCGAAACAGCACTATCAAACATTTATATCTACACTTAAAGATTTCAGCCTCAACATACAGTTTATTGCAGGTAGCTCTACCAAGAAACAAAAAGAAGAAGTCATCCGCCAAATGAAAACCGGAACAGTAGATATAATGATAGGTACACATTCATTAATACAAGAAGGGATAGGATTCAAAAGCCTAGGACTCGCAATAATTGATGAACAACACCGATTTGGTGTCAAACAAAGAGAAATTTTGAAAAGTTATGGATCGCCACACTTGCTAAATATGACAGCAACACCCATTCCAAGAACACTAGCAATCACAATATACGGAGACCAAGACCTATCAGTAATCGACGAACTTCCAAAAGGACGACAAGAAATCACAACAAAGCTAGTTCCTGAAAACAAAAGACAAGACGCCTATAGATGGATAGAAGATCAGGTAAAAAAGGGAAGACAAACATTCATAATCTGCCCACTAATAGACGAATCAGACACCTTGGAAGTAAAATCAGTTCTACAAGAATTCGCATTCCTAGCAGATCACATCTTTCCAGACCTTGAGCTAGGACTTTTGCATGGAAAATTAAAACAGGAAGACAAGGACAAGGTGATGGAAGATTTTAAAGACAACAAGATCCAAATACTTGTTTCAACATCAGTAATTGAAGTAGGAATAGATTTTCCAAATGCAAATTTAAT
>JABJOK010000118.1 GCA_018664365.1 Candidatus Peregrinibacteria bacterium
CCTTCTAAGGCGAAGGTCACAGGTTCGAATCCTGTCGCGGGTACCACTTAAAAGCTGATCACACACTCTTCTTCAGCCTCAAGAAAGACCTCATAAAAGAAAAAATCTATTTCATGGACTCCATAAGACGATGAATTGCATATGCAACTTCACCTCGAGTCATAGCTTCTCCTGGGTAGAACATTTGTCCATCCTCAATCAAACCAAGCTCTTTAGCGTAAGCTACTAGGGGAGTAAACCACTCACCACTTGGAACGTCCTCATATGGTGAAACATCGAGATCGCTTGGGACCTCAACGTCCATTCCCTCAAAGAGCATCTTTAAAAATTCTACTTTATTAACTTCACTTGCAGGTTTAAAGCTACCATCCTCATATCCAGAGACAACACCGTTTTCATAAGCTGTGTACAAATAGTCCGAATACCACGTTCCTCCTTCAACATCATAGAATGGAGCACTACCAGCCACAAGAGGCTCGTCAACTCCTTCCAATATAAACTTCAAAGCTTCAACACGATTTACGCTATCACTAGCACCAAAGGTCCCGTCAGGGCGACCATTGATGACTCTAGCCTTAGACAAAGCGCTAATAGCCTCAAAATATCTGTCGCGCTCATCCACATCCTTAAAATCAACAGAGTCATTAGGTCCTAAAATATCAAATTTTGACGACATTTTCTTTACAGTCCTACCATTAAGGCTGTAATCAATGACAATCCTTTCAGATCCATCATCAACAGTTTCAAAAGAACCTGTATAAACACCGTCCTTGAAATCCCCGTTATCAACACTGCGCTCATCAAGCTCAACGTTATTGCTATCATCGTAGACAGACACTTCACCATCAAAGTCGTCAGCAAAAACATCTCCTCTCTTATCGTAGGCGGTCACCACGAAAGCTCCCGTAGACCCCAATTCAAAATTACCTGAGACCTCAACTTCAAATTTATCCAACTCAGGCAAAGACTCTTCTTCCTCATCATCATAGACAACTTCATCATCGTCCTCTTCCTCAACATCATCAGAAACATAAGACTGAGACCTAGCAGAGTCGGTATCCTCATCATCATCGTCCTCATCCTCATCTTCATCTCTATCGTTTGACTTAGAACTAGATCTCGTAGAACTAGAATTCATATATTCTTGAACAAATTTCATAGGATTCTCAGTTGTACGTAAAGCTTGAGACTTTCCAAGACCTTCGTTTACAGCACTGAAAAAATCTAAACCAGCATCACTAGCTTCAGCCCAAGTAAATGGCCAATAAGGATGCCAAGGGGCTTCATCATTATCAATCTGAAAGTGTAAATGCGGAGTAGTGGCAGTACCAGTATTCCCAGATTCTCCAATTTGATCTCCCTTATCAACAATATCTCCCTCAGAAACATAAACGTCTCCCATGTGAGAGTAAGAAGAATACAAAGTTTCACTGGCACTATCATCATCTAAAGTAGGAAAATCATTATGTTGAATAACAATATGATGACCAAATCCAGAAGTAATCATTGAAGATTTAATAACAGTTCCATTAGCAATAGCATATACGGGAGTTCCACTAGGAACCTTAATATCAACAGCTAGGTGAGACCCAGCATTTTCGCGACCATCAAGTTCATAATTCCCCATATAAGGAACAGAATAAGTAATCTTAGCGTTCCTTATCTCATTGTCTGCAGCATTTCCCCATTGAAGAGCATCAGTACTAGACTTAAGCTCAGCAGGATCGTAAAACGGCAAGTTAATCAAATCACCAGAAGAAAGATCATCATAGTCAGCATCCCAGTCACCAGACGAGAGATTCACCCAATCAGGAACCTTTTCTACAGGATTAGTAGTGCCATCAAAGGGATCGTGCTCAGGAAAACCTAAGACGCTAGTCTTAAGCAAAAATGAAACATGATCGTTCATAGCAACAAAACCCGTAACGACAAGCGTCAAAGCGATGACCGAAAGGTTCTTAATTACAGCCTTTTTAATTTTCTTTACCATTTTATGTTTGTTTTTGGTGTATAAATAGATTATAAAATTATACCAAAGAAACGGCTAAAAATCAACCATGATAACAACCAAAACAGCGCTTGAAACCAAAGAATTTGCAAAAAAAATAGGGGAACGTCTCAAAAGTGAAAAAATCTTATACCTAACGGGGGATCTGGGCAGCGGAAAGACAACATTTACGAAAGGAATCGCAGAATACCTGGGAATTGACCATTTTACGATCAAAAGCCCAACATATACATATATTAGGAAACACGTGACTCCGGATGGTGACAACTTCTATCACATTGATCTATACAGGATAGAATCTGTAGACGAGTTACTCATGCACGAAATAGAGGAGATTATGGAAGCAAAAAACAGCTTAATAGTAATTGAATGGGCGGACAGGCTACCGGAGAAATCACACGAAGGCATTAACATAGTATTCAAATACAAGGATGCATCAACAAGAGAAATAAAAGTAAATGAATAAAAACATAGTCCAGGAAATACATGAAAAATACTGCGTACCGATGCATATTGTTAAGCATATGCAAAAGGTTGCACAGGTGTGCGAGGCCATCGCCATGGAGTTAGAAAGGCAAGGGTGCAAAATAGACACAAAAACCTTGATAATGGCTGCCAAGCTCCACGACAGCTTACGGATAATAGATTTTAAGACATTTGATCCAGAAAAATTCCCATACGATTTTCCAAAGAGCGATCTAGAGGCATGGAAGCAAATCAGAGAAAAATACAAAGGAATGCCTCACGAAGAAACCCTAGCAAATGAAATGACTAAAGAATCACCCGAAATAGCAGGGCTGATAAGAAAGCACGGCTTTTACGCAATCGATAGCTTAAAAAACTGGGAAGAAAAAATACTCTACTACGCAGATAAAAGAGTAAGAGAAGATGAAATAGTTAGCCTAGAAGAAAGGTTTATAGACGGGAGGAAAAGAAACTTCGACAAAGAAAAGCATGACTTTAAGAAAATAAAAGCCATAGAAGAAAAAGTATTCAAATTAGAGGAAGAACTCGAGAAACAAATTCCAAATCTTCAAGAAACAATAAACAAGCTTAGTTAGCCGCTACAACAACATTACCGTCCTCAGGCTTAACAGCAATATAATTACCGTTATTTGTCTGGATATGGCCTTGAGTAGTAGCCGCTACAAGAACATTTGTGTAATTTCTAGACCCCACAATTGAATTAAGCCTAGAAGAAGTCTTAGGTCCAAAGACTCCAGCTCCATGGTCAGACGTAGAAGAAATTATCCCCTGAGACTGCTGAAACTTAAACACAGCATGCTCTGTAACATCATCGTAAACACCGGTTGCTTCAGCCATATAGAAATTTATATTTTTCAATTCTTCCTGCAGGGCTTTAACCCCACTACCGGAATCACCATAAGCAAGATAAGACTTTACTGGCTTTGAAATTTCAACAGACTTTAATACCTTTGCAACAATATCTTCATTAAACCCTCTCAATATTTCTTCAAAATCCTCTAAATCAGCCTCATCTATCTCTTCATCTAAGACAGGAGAGTCCACAGGACCACCTACGGCCTCATAAGAAGAAGATTCCTCGTTCCAGTCACACTCTTGTGGAATCGCCTCGCTTGGAGAGTATCCAGACAGCTCAAGCTCCTCTGCAATACCAGGGTTAATACCGTAAACAGTGACATCAACATTACGCTTTCCCCAATTCAAGGCTCGACGAAGTCCAATATCACCATATCCCATCCAAATATCTAGACGATCATAAACTCCACTTGATCCATCATGCTCAACAATAGCTCCTCCACGATCATGGACAGCAACAATTCCAACCCCAGGGATATACATTTTAGTTCCAAAATCATAAGATTTAGGAGCAGCAATCATTCCAGGGTAAACCTCGGTACCGTCAGCACCGTTAGTTCCATTACCGTTTAAACGAATATCTCCACGATAACTGCCAGTCACATAAGTTTGCTGACATGCTAGAGGAGAGTAGTAAGCAGAAATAGTAAAGGTCTTAGAATAAGGATACGATCCATCCTGAGACTCAAAGCCTTCTGATTCCGCAAGTACTCCGGTAGGAGAACTAAAAGGAGTAATAAGCATAGCTACAATTAACACTGCAGCAGCATCACAAACCAATCTTTTAATAATCTTTTTGATATCCATTTTTTTGTTTTTATTTTTATTTCGATCATGAAATTATAACATAAATTAAAGAAAAAGGCTTGCCGCTGGGCTTGCCATAAGAATAATAATGTTTTTTAACTAAAAACGGAAAAACACACTACTGAGCACCAATTCTACGTAGGATTTCACGCTCAACGAATTCACGATCTCTACCGAATTTAAGTCTTGAAAGTTGTTTATAAGCTTCAGCAGCCTCCTTGTCACCCTCAACAGTATAAGGATTAACAGGGGTAATACTAAACGGTCGAGATGGCTGAGTATCAATAGAAAGCTTCATTACAGC
>JABJOK010000077.1 GCA_018664365.1 Candidatus Peregrinibacteria bacterium
AACACACATCTGGTTCCTAAGGTCTACACCAAGTCGTATTGGACTACTTTTAGATCTACCAATCAAAACGCTAGAACAAGTTGTGTATTTCGCAGCTTATATAGTTTCTGAAGTTGATGAAGAGGCTAAAACAGAATCTCTAACTCAACTTGCTACAGAATACAAACAGCATAAGAAGACTATTCAAGACGAATTCAAACAGAAGTCTCTTGAAATAGAAAAAATTGAAGATGCAAAACTACAGAAAAAAGCAATGATTGAGCTTGAGAAAGATTATTCTCAAAATATAGATGACCTAGAGTTCCAAAACTCTGACACAAAAGATCAGCTGGATCGCTTATTAGTTGGAAGCGTATATTCAGAAATCGAATATAGAAACATGTCGATGAAATTCGGACATATATTTAAGGCTGGAACAGGTGCTGAGACAATTCGAGACCTTATTGCAAGCATGGATCTAGAAAAACTAATTGAAGATCTTGAAAAAGAGAAAAAGAGAAGTTCAGGACAGAAGCATAAAAAAATTATCAAAAGAATCAAGCTTGCTGGAAGTCTTCATAAATCAGGCATCAAAGCTGAGTGGTTTATTATGACAACTCTCCCAGTAATCCCACCGGATCTACGTCCTATGGTACAGCTGGATGGAGGACGTTTTGCAGCATCTGACCTAAATGATCTTTATAGAAGAGTTATAAACAGGAACAACCGTCTAAAAAGACTGCTTTCAATCGGAGCTCCTGAAGTAATTTCAAGAAATGAGAAAAGAATGCTTCAAGAAGCCGTTGATACACTATTAAACAACAGTGCACGACAAGGACGAACAGTCTTCAACTCTGGAGACAAACGAAAACTTCGATCTTTATCAGACATGCTTAAGGGTAAGCAGGGACGATTCAGGCAGAACCTCCTTGGTAAACGTGTGGACTATTCTGGACGTTCAGTAATTATTATTGGACCAGAGCTAAAGCTAAACCAATGTGGACTTCCAAAACTAATGGCGATTGAATTATTCAAACCATTTATCATCGGAAGACTTATAAGAGATGGTTATGCACACAATATTAAAAACGCTGAAAAACTTATTCAAGGAAATAAGCGTGAAGTTTGGGACATATTAGAAGAAGTAATTCAAAATCACTTCGTACTTCTAAATCGTGCTCCAACACTACACAGACTGGGAATCCAAGCCTTCCAACCGGTTCTAATCGAAGGTAAAGCGATTCAGGTTCATCCACTAGTTTGTGCAGCCTTTAATGCCGATTTTGATGGAGATCAGATGGCCGTACACGTTCCTCTATCTAAAAACGCTCAAAAAGAGGCTCGTGAACTTATTCAATCAAGTAAAAACCTACTTAAACCTTCAGCTGGAGAACCTATCGTAACTCCAACTCAAGACATGGTGCTTGGTTGTTACTACCTTACAAAACTAACAGAAGGTGCTGTAGGGGCTGGAATGGCCTTCTCAGACATACAAGAAGCAATAATTGCATATCAACATGGACACGTACATCTTCAGGCGCCAATCAAGTGTCGCTACAGAGGTGACCTGCGTGAAACAACAGTAGGAAGACTTATCCTGAACAGCTTTATTCCGGAAGGACTCCCCTACTACAATGAATCTGTTGGTAAGAAGAAGCTTTCAAAGATTGTGACAGATTGTTATGAAAATCTTGGAGAAGAAAAAACTGCTATTCTTGCAGATAATCTAAAAGATGTAGGATTTAAATTTGCTACAAAGTCAGGACTTTCATTCTCTCATCAAGACATGCATATCCCAGAAGAGAAAGAAAAAATGATTGAAGAAGCTGAAGAAGTTGTGAAACAAATTCAGAACCAATACTGGAAAGGACTTATTACAGACGACGAAAGATATGGTCACACAATTAGAGTTTGGTCAGAAGCAAAATCAAGAGTTACTGGACTAATGGTAAATGGAATTGATGAAGAAAACAGTATTTTCTACATGATCGACTCAGGAGCCCGTGGTAACTGGGGACAGGTTACACAGCTTTGTGGACTTAAAGGTCTCGTAGCTAATCCGGCCGGACGAACTATCGAGCTTCCAATTAGATCAAATCTAAAGGAAGGATTCAAGATTCTTGAGTACTTCATCGCGACGCATGGAGGACGTAAAGGTAAATCAGATACAGCGCTTAAGACAGCGGAAGCTGGTTACCTAACACGTCGTTTAGTTGATTCTAATCAAGATGTAATTATTCGTGAGTATGACTGTGGATCAAAAGATTCTCACATTATTACTCGTGAAGAATCTGAAGTAATTGGAGAACAGTTTGAAACTAGAATTTACGGAAGAACCCTTGCTTCACCAATTGCTCATCCAAAAACTGGAGAAGTAATTGCAGCAAAAGGAAAGATCATTGAAAAAGATCATATTAAACAGGTTGAAGACAGTGGAGTAAGCGAAGTTCACGTTAGATCAGTAATCACCTGTCTAACAGAAAATGGAATCTGTACTCAATGTTACGGAAAAGATCTCGGAACAAATGATGAAGTAGAAATTGGTACTGCGGTAGGAATTATTGCTGCTCAAAGTATCGGTGAACCGGGAACACAGCTTACCATGAGAACCTTCCATATGGGAGGAGTTGCCGAAGGAGCAGATATCACACAAGGTCTAACTCGTGTAGAAGAACTATTTGAGGCACGTACTCCAAAAAGCCCAGCTGTAGTTTCTGAAATTGATGGTAAGGCAAAGGTTAAGCAGAAAGGTAGAAACACTGAAATCACTATCACATCAGATGGGAAAATTGAGACAGAATACCTAATGCTTGGAGATATGGAGCCAGCTGTAAAAATTGGTGACAAAGTTAAGCCAAAAATGGTTCTGGCAAAGGCTGAAAACCACAAAGGAACAGTTAAGGCTATTGAAGACGGAAAAGTTAAATCAATCGAAGGTTCATTAATTACATTAGAAAGTGATGGGCAGGTCGAACGAGTATACAAACCGCCTCAAGGAAGAACTATCACTATTAAAAACGGTGAATCTGTAGCAAAAGGACAAGCTCTAACAACGGGCCATCTTGACCTTAAGCAGCTAATGTACCTAACAAACAGTTACACAGTTCAAAAGTACATCGTTACTGAAGTACAAAGCATCTACGCTTCACAGGGACAAAGTATTAACGATAAGCATATCGAGATTATTGCTAAACAAATGCTTTCAAAAATACGAGTAATTGATAGTGGAGACTCAACTCTACTACCTGGAGAAATCGTAGACATAATCAGATACAACAGAGTTAAGGCAGAGCTCAAAAAAGCAAAGAAGCAGCTTCCAATTGGAGAACGTCTACTTCTTGGACTTACAAGAGTTGCCCTACATACTGATAGTTGGTTGTCAGCAGCATCATTCCAGGAGACAATTAGAGTACTGGTTGAAGCTTCAACAACAAACAGAATGGATAACCTTGAAGGACTTAAAGAAAACGTTATTATCGGACGATTAATCCCTGCTGGAGAAATATTCCGAAAACGTCATCCAGAAATTCTTGCTCAATTACCAAAAAAGATACAAGAAAAGTATAAAATCCCAGAGGTTGTAGAGGAGGAAGCCGTTGTAGAAGAAAAAGAAGAAGAAAAATGGCTACCAATCATTTAATTTCCCTTGCTTTTAAAAATAAGTTCGTATAAATTAGGCGAGCACTAAATTCTAAGAAGACTATGCCAACAATAAACCAGTTAATTAAAAAAGGAAGAAAGAAAGTGGTGAAGAAAAGTAAGTCACCAGCACTACAAACTACTTTCAATCACCTAAAGAACAGAAATGTAAAAGTTTCATGTCCGCAAAAAAGAGGAGTGTGCACAAAGGTGACTACACTAACTCCTAAAAAACCTAATTCAGCCCTACGAAAAGTAGCAAGAGTTAAGCTTACAAACGGCATGGAAGTAAATGCTTATATTCCAGGAGAAGGACATAATCTTCAAGAACACTCAGTTGTAACAATCCGTGGAGGAAAAGTAAAAGATCTACCCGGTGTGCGTTACCATATCGTTCGCGGAACTCTTGATACTCAAGGAGTAGAAGGAAGACAGCAAGGACGATCAAAATACGGAGCAAAAAAATCGGCTAAATCATCATCATAATTATGAGCGACAATCAAGCACAATTCATCCCTGAAGAATCTTCTCCAATCGTTGAGAAGTTTATCAACTACGTAATGCTAGGGGGAAAAAAGACTACAGCACGAAAAATTATAAATGACACATTTAAGATCATTGGTAAAAAAACTTCTAATGATCCTGAAAAAGTATTCAAAACCGCTATAGACAAGGTGAAACCAAGACTCGAAGTAAAAGCTAAGAGAATAGGTGGAGCGGTTTATCAAATTCCTAGAGAAGTAAAGCCTGCAAGACAAATTGCTTTAGCATTCAGATGGATAATCGGTGCTGCAAGAGGAAAAAAAGGTGCTAACATGTGCCAAAAGCTTGCAAACGAATTGATCGATGCATCAAATGAGCAAGGTCTAGCTGTTAAAAAGAAAGAAGACACTCACAGAATGGCAGAAGCAAACAAAGCATTCGCTCATTTCGCGAGATACTAATCAAATTCTAATGCAAAAAGTCCCTAAAGCATTAAAGGTCTGGTTTGTTATACACTTCGTCCTAGATGTGCTATTTGCAATACCACTAATGATTGCTCCAAAAGCCAGTCTAGCGTTAATGGGATGGAATACATTTGACCCACTAACAACAAGACTAGTAGCAGCAGCTCTACTTGGAATTGGTATTGAATCATTTTTAGGTAGAAATTCTGGTAAAGAATCTTACATAGGCATGCTGAATTTAAAAATAATTTGGTCTGCTGCTGCAATCGTAGCTATTGTTAAAACAATATGCTGCCCAAACATAGAAGCTCCAATTGGATTAGTCGCTATTCTTGGCGGATTTATCCTATTTAATTTCAACTGGATATACTGGAGACTACAGCTAAACAAGTAAATTTTCCGGACTTGACTTCCGATTAGCCATCCCTATAATGCCCCTAGCGTCTTTTCCTATGCAAGAGACGACATTTTTAAGACTTTTAACTAATCAACATGTCGGAAGATCTAAGTAACCTACGTAATATCGGGATTATCGCCCATATTGATGCAGGTAAAACAACTGTTACAGAACGTATTTTATTCTACACCGGTCGTACTCACAAAATTGGAGAAACTCATGATGGAGAATCTCAAATGGACTGGATGGAACAAGAGCGTGAAAGAGGTATAACAATTACTTCAGCCGCTACTACTTGTTTCTGGAAAACACCTGCAAAGGATTTCAGGATCAATATTATTGATACTCCAGGGCACGTGGACTTTACCGTAGAGGTAGAACGTTCACTTCGTGTACTTGATGGAGGTATAGCAGTATTCGATGGAGCAATGGGAGTAGAACCTCAGTCTGAAACAGTATGGAGACAAGCCGACAAATATAGCGTACCAAGAATCGCTTTCGTAAATAAGATGGACAAGATGGGTGGAGATTTCTTCATGAGTCTTAAATCTATCCACGAAAGACTAACTCCAGATGCAGTTGCTATCCAGATTCCAATCGGAGCTGAGAAAGAAATGGAAGGAGTTATCGATTTGATTGAAAGAAAAGCCTACAAGTTTGAAGGAGAAATGGGAGTAGAAGTAGTAGAGATGGACATTCCTGAAGATATGAAAGATCAAGTAGAAGAATACAGAGCTATCCTTGTTGAAAAAGTTTCAGAGCACGATGACAGCCTAATGGAAAAATTCCTTGAGGAATCAGAAATAACTGTTGACGAACTAAAAGCTGGAATCAGAAAAGCAACAATTGCTACTGAGATATATCCAGTAATGTGCGGAACTGCTCTTCAAAACATTGGAGTACAGCTACTTCTTAATGCAGCTTGTTGGTATCTTCCAAGTCCAATGGATCTACCTGCTGTACAAGGACACGATGTTAAAGACGAAGAAAAGGTTCTAGAAAGAAAGCTTACAGAAGAAGAACCATTCTCTGCACTTGCATTCAAAATCGCAACTGATCCATTCGTAGGAAGCTTATGCTTCTTCCGTGTTTATTCAGGAAAGCTTGATGCAGGAAGTTACGTAATGAATGCTTCAACAGGTAAAAAAGAACGTGTAGGACGTCTTCTACAGATGCACGCCAATTCACGTGAAGAAATTAAAGAAGTAAAAGCTGGAGATATTGCAGCGATCGTAGGGCTCAAAGGAA
>JABJOK010000020.1 GCA_018664365.1 Candidatus Peregrinibacteria bacterium
CGAAAAGCCAGACAAGGAAACTGCAGAAGAATTCATAGAATCAGGAAATTATTTATGGAATACAGGGATATATGTTTGGAAGGCAAAATCACTTCTAGATCACTATGAAAAACTACAACCTGACACTCACGACAAGCTTCAGACAATGATGAAGTCCTACGACACCGAAGATCAGGAAAAAGTTATCAACGACCACTACCCTACTCTCACAAAAATCTCAATCGATTACGCCATAATGGAAAAAGTTGATCCAAAAGAAGTTCGAATAATAAAAGCAGACCTCGGATGGACAGACATAGGTAACTGGGAAGCACTTTACGAGGAATTAGAGAAACGCGGGCTTAATGACAAAATCGAGAAATTCCGCCAAATTCAGAATTCGTCAAACAATTCTTGAATCCAAATTTTACAAATGAACTTCTCTTTGCTAACGTTAAATTGAAGTTAAATTATTTCGTTCTTTGAAAACAAGCACAACCTCCGGCATTAGCTGATCAAAAGTCTTTGCATGATTCTTTATATAAAGAGTCATACCAGGATCTTTATCAGAGCCAACAAACTTCTTTACAATATACTTTCAAACTAGTTAAAACCTAAACATTCAAAATATGAATTTTGAACTTTTAGCCGTTATTGCACTTGTTATACTTGCATTCGGCGATCTAATTGTAGGTGTCATAAATGACGCCGTAAATTTCTTAAACTCAGCCATAGGGTCAAAAGTTGCCAAAAGAACTGTCATTTTATCAGTAGCAGCAGTCGGAATAATCATAGGATCAACATTCTCAGATGGAATTATCGAAGTTGCCAGGAAAGGAATATTTTATCCAAGCTTCTTTGATACAACTGAGGTAATAATAATTTTCACCGCAGTAGCTATAGCAGACATCATATTACTAGACCTCTACTCAACATTCGGACTTCCTACATCAACCACTGTATCAGTAGTATTCGAACTACTAGGAGCAGCGCTCGCAATGGCACTATGGAAAACAGGAAGTCTAACAAATGCATGGGAGGTAATAAATCATGCATCTGCATCAAAGATTATTCTAGGAATAGTTCTCTCAGTTGGAATAGCCTTTTCAGCAGGACTGATAGTTCAATTCATCTCCAGACTGATATTTACCTTTGATTATAAAGAGCGCTTCAAAAGATGGGGATTTATATGGAGTGGAGTCGCGTTAACGTCACTTGTCTTCTTTATTCTCATGAAAGGAGCAAAACACGCAACATTTATGACCCCAGAGATCAAAGATATTATTTCAACTAATTCTTATTTGATACTAAGTGCATGTTTCGTATTTTTTAGTGGGATCTCTTTGATTCTTATCAAATCACGAGTAAATATATTGAAAATTATAGTTTTAATAGGAACAGCCTCACTTGCAATGGCCTTTGCCGGAAACGACTTAGCAAACTTCATTGGAGTTTCAATAGCTGGGGTAAATGCATTTTTAGGAGCGGATCTATCAGGAAGCCTTCCAACACCATCATGGGTACTACTCCTAGCAGGCCTTACAATGACGTTTGCATTATTTACATCAAAAAAAGCAAAGACTGTTACAAAAACTGAACTCAATCTTGCTAGTCATGAAAAGGGGGTAAAGAATGTATGGAAGAAGAGATTCTTTATAAGCAAATTTGTAAATCTAGTAACATTCATATTCGATTCCTTCAAAAAAATAATTCCTACAAAGGCCAGAGAATGGATATCTTCACGATGGAAAGAACAAAAAAATAGTACAGAGAAGGGGTCTCATTTTGACCTTATCCGTGCATCAGTAAATCTAATGGTTGCAGCCGCAGTAATATCGTATGCAACATCAAAGAAACTTCCCCTATCAACAACATATGTAACATTCATGGTAGCAATGGGAACAGCACTTGCTGATGGAGCATGGAAAAGAGACTGTGGCCCATCAAGGCTGGCAGGAGTCCTCGCAGTAATAAGTGGATGGTTTGGAACAGCACTAATTGCAATAATAATGGCAGGAATCGCTGTTTCTATTCTCTATCTGACAAATATCTATGGTCTAATAGGACTATTCCTTCTGGTAATAGTATTGACCACAAAATTCATGAAGCTACACAAAAAACGTAGCATCATTCAAACACAGTCTTAACATCATCACGCACAACTCTCCTTGTCTCTACGGGCTCAGGAGAGTTGTTCATTTCAGCCCTCTTGGAAAGTTTTATTGAAATCGCCTTATGGTGATCGATATACTCAGGAATTTTATCAAAGCCCTCAAAATACATATCTTCATCACTCACGGAATCTTCAAAAATAAAATAGCGGTCATGGATCTTTAACCCTTCACCATTTAAGACACGACTAAGCATAGCCTCATCCTCAGGAGAATCTGGACGATAACCTTTCTTCCAAAACCAAAACAAAACATCCAACTGTCCAACTTTAGCAACTAATTTCTGATCTACTTTTTCCTCAGCAGAAACATCTACTCTTGCTGCAGCAGCACTCTCTACAAATTTTTCTGCTGCATTCAAAAGCATTGTACCAATTCCCCTCCCCTTATATCCATCAGACACTTCTCTATGAAGAACATCGAAGTAATCTCCGTAGTCAGCCACTCTAATAACTCCCACATTAGCAGGAGGACTCACGTCACCTCTCCACAAATCAAAACTAATATTACGTTCTTGAGGGATATCAGGCTCTTCCTTATAGTCCACAAAGCTTTTTCCTACTGATAAAATTAAAGGAATAGAGTCATCAACAACAACCTCCCCTAGTTTCAAAATTCTCGTGATTGAATAAGGTGCCTCCCTTGAAACGAAAATCCCAGAAGAATCTTCCTGTCCAGCCTGATATTGATCATAAAATGAAGAAGCCGCTTTATTAAGCCCTGCCTGCAACTCTCCCCTATCGCTAAGTTCTAAATCCTTCTCCTCCAAAGCCTCTTCCTTGAAATCCGCCTTACTCTTGCCATAAATACCTAACAACTCATCAAAATCTGGCAATCCACGTATGTTTTCCATAAAAATCAATAAATTCCTCTTATTATAACATAATAATGCCATCAAAGCACCTTCCAAAAAGGTGTGTTTTGCAGTATATTACTGCCGATAAAAACCCATACCTTAATATATGGACAAAGTTGAAATAAAACTAAAACCTTGGGGCCGCGAAATTTGGTTTGCACATAACGACAAATACGCAGGAAAAATCCTCGAAGTAACTAAAGGACACAGATACAGTCTTCAGTATCACGAAAAAAAACAAGAAACACAGTATTTATACAGCGGTAAGGTGAAATTTATCTATGGAACAGAAGAGGACAATTTACAAGAGAAAATCCTAAATCCCGGTGACAAAGTAGATGTCGATCCATATACTATCCACCGCGTTGAAGCCTTAGAAGATAGCCAAATATTTGAAGTATCTTCGCCTGAATTAGACGATGTTATCAAACTTGATGATGACTACGGACGATCAGGAAAAGGCAATGATCAAAAATTAGATTCTCAATTACATAAAAAATAACTTTAAAAACATGAAGAAATTTCTTTCCTGGAAATTAGGAGCAATCCTTGTTGCTGCGCTTGTACTAGGTTTCTTTGACCTACCTGGAAGTGTGCAAAAAACGATCATCCCATTTACTCCAGACGCAATTACAGAAACTTCCATCAACCTAGGGTTAGACCTACAGGGTGGATCTCAACTGGACTACAAAGTAGATTTAAGAAAAGTTCCAGAAGCAGATCAAGAAAGTATTGTAGAGGGAGTGAAGGGTGTAATTGAAAAACGTGTAAATAGTCTTGGTGTATCTGAGCCAAATATTTATATCTCTGAAATTGGTGGAGAGACACATATTATAGTTGAGTTAGCAGAAACAGCGACGGTAACACAAGAAGACGTTGAAAATTACCTAGATGCAGATAAGAAAGTGGCCAATCTAACAGAAGATGAGAAGAAGATTGTTAGTCTAGAAAAGGCAAAAGCGACAGTAGGAAAAACTATTCAACTTGAATTTAAAGAACAAAAATCATCTTTAGATCCTCAAGAAAGAGAAAAAATTCATAATAATGCTCAAATAGCATTAGACAGAATAAACAACGGAGAAGACTTTTCAATAGTTGGACAAGAAGAAATGCAAGCATATCCAGGAAAGGTAAACTACGAAAAAGCAGAGTATCAATTTGAGGAAGACATCGCACCTCAAACTATAAAAGACATTGTTCTAGCAAAAGCTCCAGGAGAACACACCACTGAACTAGTGGAAACTGGTGGAAGCTTTGTTATGGATGGACTTACAGGTGAACTTGTTGAAGACACATCAATTTCAATAATAAAAGTTCTAGACAAAAAAGAAGAAGTTAAAAACGAAAAAGAAGTATACGTAAGCCATGTTCTCGTTCAATGGGCTGGTACAGAACACGCAGATGCATCAATTGTAAGAACAGAGGACGAAGCTTATGACCTTATTAAAGAAGTTCAGAAAAAGCTAAAAGATGGTGGAGAATTCACAACTATCGCAAAAGAATACAGTGAAGATCCAAGCACAAAAGAAACTGGAGGAAAATACGACGAACCAGTAGTTGAAGAAAGCACCTATCCATATGACTTTGAAAAAGCAGCTCTAGGGTTAGAACCAGGAGAACTTTCCGACATAGTAAAAACACAAAACGGATATCACATTATCAAAGTTGATCAAATTCGTGAAAATGTTAAATATCCAAAATACCAATATGAGGTAATCCAGTTCTCTACAAAGCCAGATCCATGGCAAGAAACAGGCCTTACAGGAGAACATTTTGTCCGTGCAGATGTAATGACAGACAATCTATTCCAACCTTATATATCAATCCAATTCAACGACGAAGGAGCAAGATTATTTGAAGAATTAACAGAAAAGAACGTTGGAAAACCTATCGCAATTTTTGTGGGAGGAGAATTCATTTCTGCACCAAACGTAAATGAAAAAATTGCTGGAGGACAAGCAAGAATAACAAGTAACTTCACTCCAGAAGAAGCTCAAGTATACGCACGAGACCTAAACACAGGAGCAATTCCAGCGCCTATCGTGCTAACAGGAGAATACACAATTGGAGCAACTCTTGGACACGAAGCACTCACAAAAAGTTTAACTGCAGGTGCAATTGGACTTATCCTTATAATGATATTCATGTTGGCCTTCTATCGCCTATCAGGTCTAGTAGCCAACGCTGCATTAACAGTATATGCAATTATCCTAATCTTCCTTATAAAATCACAACTTCCACTAGGTCTTGCACTCATGATATCTATTGGAATTTTCTTCTATCTAATTGCAAAAATTGTAAACAATAAGGATTCGGGATGGGAAAAATCAGTGTCGCTATTTTTAAGCATCATTGCCTTTTTCTTCCTGACATTCCTCTTGAAAACCGGGGTCGTACTAACCCTTGCGGGTGTAGCCGGTATCATTCTTTCTATTGGAATGGCCGTGGATGCAAACATCCTAATCTTTGAAAGATTTAAAGAAGAACTTCGTTCTGGTAAAACATTCGGAGCAGCCGTTGACGCTGGATTTAACAGAGCATGGAGTGCCATTCGTGATTCAAACTTCTCTACATTAATAACTTGTGCAATTCTATTTTATCTTGGAAGTTCAATCATAAAAGGTTTTGCATTCAACCTTGCAGCCGGAGTTGTAGTCTCAATGTTTACAGCGATCACAATTACAAGAACTCTACTTAGAGGATTTGTAGGAAAACGTATTGCAGAAAACATTAAGGCATTTGGAGAATGTCCTGAAAGAAAAGTAAGGAAAATAGATTTCGTTGGTAAATCAAAATTATGGCTTGGAATTTCTGGAACATTTGTAGGGATTTCTATTCTATCTATTATCTTCTTTGGACTAAACCTTGGAATAGATTTCAAAGGAGGAACACTTCTTGAATTCCAATTTTCAGAACCAATTACAAAAGAAGCTTTAGCAGAAAATCTTATTGATATTGAAAATCAAATCAAAAGTGGTGACCTAGAAGATATCGCTGAAGAAGAATCCGCAGTAGTAGTTGAAGAGGAATCCGAGACCTCAGAAGAAACAGAAGTTGCCACCCCTCCAAGTGAATCAAAGATTCCTGAAGTAGCTCTTATAGCAGAAGAGAACACTCCAGAAGAGATTCTTGATTTAACAAATATTCAGATACTCTCATCGGGAGAAAATGGATTCATAGTTAAAACTAAATACATAACTTCAGAAACACACGATCAAATGATCGCAAAGATGAAAGAAGTATTCCCTTCATTTACAGAACCACGGTTCACGACAATAGGTCCTGTGCTTGGAAAGACTATGCTTTCAAAAGCAGTAACTGCAATCATCTTCGCTCTAATGATGATTGTAATATATGTAGCAATTGCATTTAGAAAAATACCTAAAGAAGTTAGTCCATGGAGATTTGGAGTAGCGGCAATTGCAGCACTCTTACATGACGTTATAATAGTAACTGGAATATTTGCCGCATTGAGCCATTTCATGGGAGTAGAAGTAGATACGCTCTTTGTGACGGCAATGCTCACAGTATTTGGTTACTCTGTAAATGACACAATCGTAATCTTCGATAGACTTAGAGAAAACCTGCTTCACCAAGAAAAAGAAGAGTCAATTGATGAGCTTGCAAATAAAGCACTGAATCAAACCCTGACAAGATCAATCAATACATCATTCTCAACATTGCTAGCACTACTTTCAGTATTATTCCTAGGAAGTGGATCAATCTTCTTCTTTATACTAGCGCTAACACTTGGAACAGTATTTGGTA
>JABJOK010000071.1 GCA_018664365.1 Candidatus Peregrinibacteria bacterium
GGTTTTCTTCTAACAGCCTCAGTCAATTGTCCACCGTCTTCATAGCCAACGTAACCAGCAGTTGCACCTACAAGCCTAGAAGTGTTGTGACGCTCCATAAACTCACTCATATCAATCTTAATAAGAGAGCCTTTATCATTGAATACCTCCTCAGCAATAGCCTTAACCAACTCAGTTTTACCGACTCCAGTAGGCCCCATGAAAATAAATGAACCAATTGGTCTCTTTTCGTCAGCAAAACCAGCACGAGAACGCCTTATTGCATTAGAAACGGCCTCGACAGCATTGTCTTGACCAATAATCCTAGTCTTCAGTAGCTTTTCTAGTCCCTTCAATTTAGAGACATCATCCTTAACAAGTCTTGTTACAGGGACACCAGTCATAGAAGAAACAACCTCAGCAATATGATCAGCATTCACTTTTTCACGCTTATCACGAGGAATTTTTACATAGCGCTGTGCATCGATCTGCTTAACAACTTCCAGCTCCTCGTTTCGAAGTTCAGCAGCTTTTTCATAATCCTGTCTTGAAACAGAATCCTCCTTCTTTTTAATAATTGAGACCAGCTTCTTTTGAAGCTTCTTGATCTTGTCACTATTCCCCTTAGCCTTAATCCGCTTTTTAGCAGAAGCCTCATCGATCAAATCGATAGCTTTGTCAGGCAGAAATCTGTCATTAATATACCTTTTAGAAAGCTCTACAGCGGCAGAAAGTGCATCATCAGTTATCAGAAGATTGTGATGCTCTTCAAATGACTCCCTAATTCCCTCAAGCATTTCCAGAGTCTGATCCACAGATGGCTCTTCGACCATCACAGATTGGAACCTTCTCTCCAAAGCAGCATCTTTTTCAATATTTTTTCGATATTCAGAAGTTGTAGTCGCACCTATAACCTGAACCTTTCCTCGTGAAAGGGCAGGCTTAAGAATGTTTGCAGCATCCAAGCTTCCTTCAGCACTACCAGCTCCCATAACAGTATGTAGCTCATCTATAAAAATAATAACATCAGTTTGAGACGCAGCCTCTTCCAAAATCTGTTTAATTCTCTCCTCAAACTCACCTCTATACTTAGTGCCAGCTACGACAGAAGCCATAGACAGAGAAAGTATTTTCTTATCAATCATGTTTTCAGGAACATTTCCAGAAGCAATGGCCTGAGCAAGCCCCTCACAAACTGCAGTCTTACCAACTCCAGATTCTCCAATAAGAACAGGATTATTCTTAGTTTTACGTGAAAGTATACTTACAGCACGCTCAATCTCCTTCGCACGCCCAATAATTGGATCAATTTTTCCATCACGGGCCTCTTTAACCATATCGCTAGTGAAGTAGTCTAAAGCCGGAGTAGCAGACTTCTTACCCTTCTTGTCAGTAGCTTCAGCCTTAGCCTTTTCAAAGCTATCCTTCGGCGCTCCACCATTCCCCATCATCCCCTGAAGACCAGTAAGGAAAAACTCTATAGGATTCATCATCTGCGAATTCTTTGGAGGCATAGTCGAAGAAGCAACATTACTATCTTGACCAGGATACTGCTTCGCTCTCTCAAAAATCTCAAGAATTTGCTCCTTGATATCAGAAGGGGACACCTTCATGTTTTCAAGTATAACCGTAGCCGCAGTATTATCCTGAGACACCAATGCATGAAGAATATGCTCAGTTCCAACAAATGAATGCCCGAACTCATGAGCTGACTTCACAGCCTGCTCAATAACTTCTTTTGCAAAACCACTTAAGCCACCTAGGTCTTCACCATGCTTAGCGCTAGACCCGCTCCGACCAACAGTTTTTAACACAAGGTAAACATTGTCCAAAGACACACCAAAATTAAGCAGTATAGAGGATCCCAGCGAATTCTCCTGAGCCAATACACCAATTAAAAGGTGCTCAGTCCCAACATAATTCAAGTTAGACTCTTTAGCCTTTTCCTGGGCAACAATAAGGGCCTTTTTAGCTTCTTTCGTAAATTTATTGAAATGTGCAAATTCTTCCATAGTTGTTTTTTAATTTTTATCAGATAATACTACCATATTTTTGCGATTTTAAGAATCCCTTAATAAGCAGATTTCATTTACTTAAAGCATAAAAATGGTGTTTTAATACTTTAGCACTCCCTATTATAGAGTGCTAAACAAGGGGAGTCAAACTAATCTTCCAGTCCTGACTCGGAAATCTGATCAATACTTGCGGCAATAGATAGGATTAAATCACCATGCTCATCATCACCAAACACACGATAAGTTTTTCCAGCTACAGAAGTATAGACAGTGTACAAGCCGTTCTCGTTCAAAACAGTAAAATCACGGCCAGCATATGAATGGATTTTTCCAGAAGGAGCTGAACCAGAGATAAGATCTAGGCCAATCAGCTCGTTACCATTATCCTCGGCGATTGACTCATCGCTAAACCCATAATGTCTTAAAACACCCTGACCAGCGCTTGTGCCTCCAGCATAATACCAACTTGCGGGGTATAGGCCCTGAAATTCATAAGAAAGGCTTTCAAAAGGATCCATTTTTAGATCAGATTGAGGAAACGAAGTCAGCATTGCAAAGACCTCCTCTTCTTCCTGCTCTTCCCCCGTAAACCCAATAACATCTTCTTCCACAACTGCCTCTTCTGGATCATCAACGGTATATCCAGTAAAAACAAATTCAGCGAGCATCTCGTTAAAGATCTTTTTATTTCCTGCAACATAATCTTCAGATGAAATAAAGGAGACCGTATAGATCTGGTTATTTCTGAAAAGATAATAGTCTACATCAGCACCATCAGTCTCCATCACAATAGCATCGTGCTTTTGTGGCCCCACCAACCTCATATAGTCCTCAGAGTTTTCAATCAAAGGAAAAGTTTGCTTCATAAAGGCACCAAGAGGCGTATCAGAATTGCCTTCCTCGTCGACTTTAGGCTGGTAGCTAAAAGTGTATCTAGATATAGAAACCATGTCTGGCTCGAATTCATCAGCTGAAGGGGCAACAAAGTCTGCCGATCCAACCTCATTCTGAACTTCCCAGTCACTGTAATACTTAAGCTTAAGGCCAAGGTCAGTATTGGAATACTCGACAAATTCAACTTTCTCAGAATCTTCAGAAAGAACATCCATGACAGATATCCCTGTAACCTCCAAGACCTCGTCTTCTTCATTAAAAACGCCCATAACCTCAACCTCATTATTCAAATACTTAGCACTCGACAAGTTAAGAGCAAGGCTTCTCAAAGCCAGATTATCTCCATCAGTTTCAAGGAGATGAGTTCCTTTTATGTCGTCTGAGGAAGACTGCTCAATCAAAATACCTTTGTGAGACTCAAGGTCAGGTTCCTGCTGAAAACTGTCATCAATTCCACATCCACTAAAAGCACCAAGAGAGAGGACTGTTAGTGCCAAAAAAGTTACAAATTTTTTCATACCAATTTATTACAAATATCGGCCAAAAGTATACAGAAAAAGCCAAAAAAGTAAAATTTACAAAAGCTTACCTTTTGCCGTAATTTCAAGATGCTCATAGGCACGATCAGTCACCAAGCGCCCTCGAGAAGTTCTTTCCAAGAAACCAAGCTGAATCAGGAAGGGTTCATAAATGTCTTCAATGGTTGCTTGCTCCTCCCCAGTGGCTGCAGCAAGCGTATTTAGCCCAACAGGGCCACCGTTAAACTTTTCAATCAGCGTATATAAAATATCTCTATCTGCGTCATCAAGACCAAGCTGGTCCACCCCTAAGTCAGATAAAGCAATATTGGCAATCTTCTCGGTAACAATATCTGCATCATGAACTTCGGCATAATCCCGCACTCTTTTAAGGAGGCGATTAGCAACTCGCGGAGTCAACCTAGAGGACTGAGCAAGTCTGTTTGCAGCAGCTTCATCCAATTTACACCCAAGAATATCAGCAGAACGAAGCATGATCTTTTTAATATCGGACTCAGTATAGAAATTAAGCTTATAAATATTCCCGAACCTCGCACGGAGAGGAGAAGAGAGCATGCTCATCTTTGTAGTTGCACCAATCAAGGTGAATTTCGGGAGGTTTATTCGCATATTACGAGCAGAAGGCCCCTTTCCAATGATTATATCAATACCAAAATCCTCCATAGCCGTATATAGAACCTCTTCCACAACAGGCTTCAAGCGGTGAATCTCATCAATGAACAAGATATCATTTTCTTGAAGATTAGAAATAATAGAAGCAACATCGCCCTGCTTTTCAAGCGCTGGGCCCGAAGTAACCTTCATATTAACACCCATTTCATGAGCTATGATAGATGCCAATGTAGTCTTTCCCAGACCAGGAGCTCCATGCAAAAGAACATGATCCAAGCATTCTTTACGTTTTTTAGAAGCTTTGATAGCAACATCTAGATTTCTCTTAATATCATCCTGCCCTACGTATTCATTAAAATCACTTGGACGAAGCTTATTCTCGAAAACCTTAGAGTCACGCTTCTTAGAAGAAATCAGCCTATCAACATCAACTCCCTCGCTTTCAATCATAGGTTACTATTCTTTACATGATATATAAATTGGCGTATCTGCTCAGGATTTGGAGCATTAAAGAACTCAAGAGTTACATAAGACGAAGCAGTGTCCAATCGAAAAGTCCCATAATCAAAAACTCTAAATGCGGCCAAAATACCCTTTTCCTCAGATTGGATATCCTGAATGTCCTTCAATAAAGCTTCGGCCTCATCCCTTATGGTCAAATACTTCCAATCAATATGGATAACCCTTTGAGTAGTTACAACAAGCTTATCAAGCCAGTAAATTAACGACAAATAGGTGATGACCAAAGCAAACAGGGCCAGAACAAAAACATTAAGAATGGCAAACCACTTTGTAGAGAGCGCCCCTTGAAAAAGAAAAAGCATCAGGAAGAATGGAAAAGCACCAGCCACAGCCTTTAAAACATCAAATACAAATGGCGTTGGATGATGATGGTAAATCTTCATAATTCTTTCCCCTTCACGAAGCTTCATAATGTCAGTAAAATCAAAATAATTGTATTCCTATTGTATCCTATGAGAAAGTATTTTCAAGCACCTTGGACTTTTAGAGAAACCATATTCATACTTTTCACTACGATTGCCTTGATTGCTTTAGCAATTGGAGCAGATTCAATTCTGAATATCACAGATTCATTCATAGATTCAGACCACAGAACAATCTTTATACTTGGTATGCTTGCAGTGCAATGGGTCCTAATGCTAGGCCCCCTTTTTATCGTTAGCAAGGCTAAGCATAAGAATAGAGCCAAAGACTACGGGATTAAAAAAGTCCCAGCTATAAAGACAGCAGGATACGTACTGGGAGGATATATAAAATACATAGGGTTGATACTCATACTGTCGATGTTAGTGCTCTACACAAATCTAAAAATCCCAGGCTTTCAAGCTCAGGAGAACATTATTCCATTTTTTGGAGAAAGCACTTCTAGCATCATCGTAGCCGGAATAGTAGCAATTGCATTAGCTCCAGTTGTTGAAGAAATATTTTTCAGAGGATTTCTACTTAGATCATTATCAAATCAATGGGGGACACTAGCAGGAAATCTAATTACAGCAGGTATATTCGCACTATTTCACATGCAATGGCAGAACATAATCCCAATTTTCATACTGGGAATAATCATCAACAGCATTACAATAAGGAGCAAGTCAATAATCCCATCAATAGCCTTTCACGCATTCAATAACGCAATAGCATTTATACTCAGCGTACTAATAATAAAAGACGTAATTCCGATTGAAAATATAACAAGTTAATAGTATAAAGTCCTAGCACATAAAGACAAAGCCCGCGTAGCTCAGCTGGATAGAGCA
>JABJOK010000095.1 GCA_018664365.1 Candidatus Peregrinibacteria bacterium
CTGCTGGTGCAACTGGTGCAGGTGTAGGTTCCACTGGTGCAGCTGGTGCAGGTGTAGGTTCCACTGGTGCAGCCGGTGCAGGTGTAGGTTCCACTGGTGCAGCTGGTGCAGGTGTAGGTTCCACTGGTGCAGCCGGTGCAGATTCTGCTGTTGCTGTTGCCTGTAGCCCCATCTTTGCTGCTTCTAATGTATCGAACGTCTGAATCAATTGAGTCAGTCCCACTACTTGAAGGATGTCTACAATGTTTGGCTTTGCGCTTGCAATTGCTACTTTTCCGCCAGTTTCAGTGATCTTTCCATATAAATCGGTAAGGTATCCAATTGATTTACTGTTCATGTATTCGAGATTTTCTAGTTCAAATATAAGGCTTAGCCCCTTTGGGGTTTCCTCTACGACTTTGTAGATGTCTTTTACTTTTTCGTCGATATTGCTTTCATCAAGCTGTCCTCCAATATGTACTACTTTGATACCATTTACATCTTCGATTGTAATAGTTGCTTCTGTCATTTTTAAGAATTAAGGATTAATGTATTTTCTTTTTTCTGGATGCCTGCTTCATTGAACCTGGCATCTTTGAGGAATTTTTTAACTGTTACTTTTATACCTCCTTCTGGCCTATCTTCAAACTTTATTTCGTCCGTCCATTCTCCAACAATTTTTACAAGTCCTCGTCCCCTGATTCCTGTAAATTGATATCCAGGTTCTTTTCTGTCTTGGTATATTTTTTTAAGACCTTCTGCATTAGTTTTTTTCTTTCCTGTTCCAGTATCCTCGATTGCTATTTCTAGATAGTCGTCTTTCTTATGATTAAAGATTATCCTTATATCGCTCCCAGGAGCTGATCCATATTCGATTGCGTTGTTGCATAGTTCATCTACTACTGATTGAAACCTAAATGCCCACTTTTCTGAGAAGTTTGTTGTGTTCTTTATCATGGTCAAGGTGAAGTCACGAATACCTGACATGAAGTATGCGTTTGTGGGAATTGTGATGCTTATTTTTGTGTCTTTTTGTTCTTCCATTTTTTTGTTTTTCAATTGTTATATTATACCAAATTAGCTCTTTCTGGTCAATGATGCTTTTTGGTATTCCCTGGATTCTCTTAATATTTTTTTAAATATTTCCATTTCAAATTCAGTTTCAAGTTTTTCCAGTATTTCCTCCTCTCTTTTCTTATCCTGAACACTGTCTTTACTTGATTTGCTGGCTTTCTTAAGCGCAGCCACTTTTTTTATTTCTACTAATCTTTTTTTGAGTAACGAGCTTAGCTTGTCGTCTATTCTATCTATTTCTTTTCTTATTTTGTTAATTTCTTTCATTTTTCCTTATTTTAGCTTGCAATTGTGGGGCCTTTTCTTTAAATTACTCGCGAATAGTTTTTAATTCAAGTGGACTTTTATGGCTAAACAAGCTGTTAACGAGATGTTTGAAAACGGTGTGCACATAGGGCATCGTACTCAAAAATGGAACCCAAGGATGAAGAAATTCCTTTATGGAGATCACCAAGGTGTTCATATTATTAATCTAGAGAAGACTGAAGAGTTTTTTCAAGAGGCTTTGAACTTTCTGTCTAGAATGTCTTCTGAGGGTAAAACGGTTCTTTTTGTAAGCACTAAACCTCAGGCCATTCATATGTTAGAGGATGTTGCTAATGAGGTGAATATGCCTTATGTAACTAGAAGATGGATTCCAGGTTTGCTTACTAATTTTGCTACTATTAAGAATAGAATTAAATACCTCGCTGATCTAAAGAATCAAGAGGCTTCTGGAGAATTTGATAAATATACAAAAAAGGAAGCTACAAGTTTAGGTAAGACAATTGTTAAGCTTGAGGCTGCTCTTGGAGGTGTTAGTGCCGTCAAGGGAGTTCCTGATGTTGTTTTTGTTATCGATCCGGTTAGGGATAGCATTGCAGTTACTGAAGCTAATAAGCTTGGGTTGCCTGTAGTGGCTTTCGCTGATTCCAACGCTGATCCTAGTCTGATCAGCTATCCTATTCCTGCAAACGACGATTCTTTGAAGTCTTTAAAGTACTTGCTTGGACGAGTCAAGGATGCTTTTAAAAAGCCTTCTAAAAGCAAAAACTAATGATCGAGACGGATAGGAACTGGGCGGTTATGTGTTACATACCTGTTTTAAATGTAGTTACTTGTCCCTTGGCTGCTGTTCGACGAACTGGTAGTAAGTTTTGTAGATTTCATGTTAGGCAGGGGCTTGTTCTTTTTGCACTCTGGATTTTTACAATTCTAATTGCCTTTATAAGTCCGATTTTAAGCTTGATGATGTGGGGAGTGACATTGTTGCTTCATGGATCTGGTGCTTATATAGCTTATTTACAAAAAGATACTCAAATTCCTGTCGTTGGACAGTTGGCTATGCGAATTCCAGAATATTACATTTATACTAAATTAACGGGATTGACTCCTGAGAAAAAGGATGAGACAAATGATTCTGTTGATAAAAATAATTCAACCAATAATATTTCTTAATAATATTTATTATGTCTGTAACTATTGAACAAATTAAAGAATTGAGAGAGGCTACTGGTGTTTCTACAATGGCTTGTAAAAAGGCTCTTGAGGAAGCTGGTGGTGACTATGATGCTGCTGTGGATTTGCTTAGAAAGAAAGGAGCTGCAAAAGCTGCTGACCGTGCTGACAGAGCTACCGGAAATGGAGTTATCGTTGTAAAGTCTACTGATTCAAAGGCTGCAATGATCGAATTAGTTTGTGAAACTGATTTTGTTGCTCGTGGTGATGACTTTATTGCTTTAGCTAATGGTCTTGGTGAAAAACTTTTAGCTAATGAATTAGGAGATAATGCTGATGAAATTCCTGAAGTTAAGGATGCAGTTTTGAAAATGGGTGAAAACATTAAGGTTTCTAATATGAAACTTGTTGAAGGTGATGTGGTTGGTGAGTATGTTCATTCAAATTCAAAAATTGGTGTAATTGTTGAGCTTAAAGGAGGATCTGTAGAATTGGCTAAAGATATTGCTATGCATGCTGCAGCAACTAATCCATCAGTTATGTCTCCAGATGAGGTTGATCAAGCTTTGGTAGATAAAGAAAAGGAGATCTGGACGGAACAATTGAAGCAAGAGGGGAAGCCTGAAGAAATTATTGGTAAAATCATGATGGGAAAAGAGAAAAAGTTCCGAGAGGAAAGTGCTTTGCTTAAACAACAGTTTGTTAAGGATCCAGATAAAACTATTGAACAGCTTGTTGCTGATGCAGAAGCTTCATTAGTTGGCTTTACTAGATTTGCGATTTAGTTGTTTTAATGGCATAGTTGGTGCTACTTAAATATTTGTATGCCTGAATTTAATACGATTGAAGAAGCTTTGTCTGCTATTAAGGCAGGTGAAATGATTGTTGTCCTTGATGACGAGGATCGCGAAAACGAGGGAGATTTGGTTATGGCTGCTGAAAAGGCTACTTCTCATGCTGTGAATTTTATGTGTAAAGAAGGGCGTGGTCTTGTTTGTGCTCCTGTTTCAGGAGATATCGCTGACAGGCTTGGCTTGGAAAGTATGGTTGCTAATAATGAGGAGGCTGAGTGTTGTAATTTTACTGTGTCTGTTGATTATAAGAAGGGAACTTCTACTGGTATATCTGCCTCTGATAGAGCAAAAACTGTTCGAGCTATTGTTGATGACTCTTCTCTTCCTGGTGAATTTGCAAGGCCTGGTCATATTTTCCCTTTACGTGCTCATGATGGTGGTGTTTTGGTTAGAGCTGGTCATACCGAAGCGGCTGTTGATTTATCAAAGTTAGCGGGGTTTAAGCCTGCTGGTTTAATTTGTGAGATTTCTCGTGATGACGGGGAGATGATGCGTTTAGATGATCTTATGAAGTTTGCTGAAGAGCATTCTCTTGCGATTATTACAATTAAGGATTTGATTGCATATCGTCACCGAATGGAGAGTTTAATTGAGTTTAAAGCTGAAACGCTGCTTCCTACTGAGTTTGGTGAATTTAGGATGCGAGTTTATGAAAGTGCTGTTGATAAGGCTGAGCACGTTGCTCTTATTAAGGGAGACATCGGTAGTGATCCTGTTCTTTTGCGCGTACAAAGTGAGTGTTTAACTGGTGAGATATTTAGGTCCTCAAAGTGTGACTGTCGACAACAGTTGGACTTAGCGCTTCGTAGGATATCTGAGAATGGTTCGGGTGTTGTTCTTTATATGCGCCAGGAGGGACGTGGTATTGGTCTTGTTAATAAAGTAAAAGCTTACGAACTTCAGAGGACTAAGGGGCTCGATACTTTTGATGCTAATGTTGAATTGGGGCTTGCTCCTGATCTTCGAAATTATGGCATTGGGGCTCAGATACTTGTTGATCTAGGTCTTTCTGATATTAAATTAATGACGAATAATCCTAAAAAGGTAGTGGGGCTTGAAGGGTATGGGCTGAATATTGTTGAGCGAGTTCCTCTCGAAATTGTTCCCTCCGAGGAGGCTCGTAATTACCTGAAAACAAAGAAGGTGAAAATGGGTCATATATTAGACGAGGTCTAGTTACATCTTTACAAAATTTGTAATTCTTGCTATTTTCTGGTCTAATAACATTTGATATGGACAAAAAGTATTTTGAAAGAGCGATACTAATTGCAAGCAAGCGAAAGGGCCTTACTTCTCCTAACCCTGTTGTCGGGGCTGTTATTGTCAAAGGAGGTAGAATTGTCTCAGAAGGGGCTCATGTGGCCGCTGGAGAGTCTCACGCTGAGGTATTGGCAATTAAATCTTTGATGGCTAAGAGTGGCGTTGTTTACACTGATTTGGAACCTGCTTTGTTTAGTAATGCTGAATTATATGTAACCTTGGAGCCTTGTTGTCATTCAGGAAAGACTCCTCCATGCGTTGATCTAATTGTTAGAGCTGGATTTAAGAAGGTTTATGTTGGAATGCTTGATCCTTATTCTAAGGTAAATGGGAAGGGCGTTAAGATTTTGAAAAAGGCAGGAGTTCAGGTTGAAGTTTTAAAATCCGGTACTCCCCTCTCTGATGAGATTAGAAATTTGAATCAGTCTTTCATTAAGTGGGCATCGTTAGGTTTACCTTATGTGACTCTTAAGGCTGGAATGAGTTTGGATGGTAAAATTGCTACCTCTGCTGGTGATTCTAAGTGGATTACCTCTGAAAAATCTCGTAATGACGCTCGCTTGGAGCGTAGTATATATGATGCCGTTTTAGTTGGTGCAAGTACTGTTCGCAATGATGATTGCGAGTTGGCTCCACACGGAAAGTTTAAGAGGAAGAATCTTGTTAGATGTATTGTTGGGCGTAAGTTGAATTTGCCTCTTAAAATGAAGGTATTTAGAGATCCGAATGTTGTCTATTTTGTTCAGGATTTGGGGGCTCTTGCTAGTCAGGAAAAATATAAGCGTGCTGGTGTAACTGTCAAAAAAATTGCCGATGGTCCTGCTGGTATTAGACAGGCGTTAAAGTACCTTGCTAAAAAGGGTGTTCAGTCTGTTTTTGTTGAGGGTGGAAGTAGGATTCATGGCCTTTTTATTGATACTGCTTTGAAGTCTAAAAATATTGTTGATGGACTTCTTTTCTACATTTCTCCAAAGATTATTGGTGGTTCAAAATCCCTTCCTGTCGTTGGAGGAACTGGGGCTTTGAAATTGTCTGGAGCCTTGAAAGCTGAGAAACTTTCAGTGTCTTCTAGTGGTGAGGATTTTAAGGTTGAAGGGGTGGTGAATTCTTACTGAGGCTAAGTGTGATTATATCTCCTCCGGCGTCCTTAAAGGCTTTTTCGAATACACTTATGTCGTACGAAAAGTCCTTTCCTTTTCTTGTTCCGTTGTCATTTGTTATTATTTTGTCTTCTGTGAATCCGATCACTGTAAGCATGTGGTATCCGGGATATGGATAGTAAGGGTTTTTCAGGATTTCTCCTGTTATTGGAACTATTACGGGATGTCCATCCAGTACTGCTTTTTTTATGTCGTTGACTGTTGCGTTTGGCGTAATTATCACCTCTTCATCTTCGAGATTATAGTACTCAGTTATGAATCTCTTCATGTCGTCTGCGTATAGATCTTTGTGCTCCCCGAAGTTGTCATTTTGCCATGAGATCATGTCTTTTATAATTTCATCTGCTTCCTCTGGTGTTATTTCGTTATTTTCTTCATATGTAATGGCCTGTAAAAGTGCTGCTTCTTCACAGCTTTCTTCATGGTGGGTCCAATTTTCCTCAGTTTGTAGCGGGGCCTGGCATATAAATTTTACTTCTAGGTAGGCTCTATCTGTGGTTTCAATGTTTTTTATTTCGTTTATTTTTTCTAATGTTTGAATTCTTGCCTTTTCTAGGTTCATGCGTTGTTGAAATGCGATTATCTTTGGTGTCATAAGATGAATCATGATTATTATTCCAATCAATGCAAAAAGAACCGTTAGCTGCTTCAAGTTTCGTTTATTCACTTATTTTTTTCTTAAATATTCGATTGAGGATATATCCCACACTGGATATCTCTGGTGATTTTATTATGTATGCGACAATGAAGAAGACGCTCGCCCCTACTAGAATTCTTAATACATTGAATATCTTAATCGGAATTCCTGTCGTGATGACATCAGGATTAAGGACTAGTACAGCTATTGTCATTATTCCTGTTGCTACTATTGTTTTTGCTAGACTCATTAGGAATACGTTTACCTTAAAGCCATGAAGGTGCTTTCTTATCAGAATAATCATTAATAGATTGTAGAATATGAATCCAATTGAAAATCCAATTGAAAACCATTCTATTCCGAATTTTGGTGCTACGAATAAGGTTATGACTCCTATTATCGTCATTGAAGATATGTTCACCAACATTGGAGTAATTGTGTTTTTCATAGCGTAAAATGCTCTGGCGAATATATGGGTCAGGCTTTCGAATGGTATAGAAATGGCAAAAAATAGTAGTACAAGTCCTGTTAGCGATACTGATTTTTCTTCAAAGACCCCTCCGCTGAGTATTAGCTCTACGACGGGCTCTGCAAGGATAAGTAGTCCAGCTGTTGCTGGTATTGTGAAGAATAGAATTCGCTGAATTGTTTTTTGAATATGCGCTGTGTACCCCTCTTTATCTCCTTTGGCTGCTGCTGTTGTTAGAAATGGAAAGACCGCAGTTGCGAATGAGATTCCAAATAGGCTTACCGCAAAACTTTGAATGTTTCTGGCGAAATGGAATGCTGCCAATCCCCCTTCCATCATCTGCATACCAACTTTTGCGAATATTAGAAGATTTATTTGCCACGCAATAAGGCTTATGGACTTCGGTATCATTAATTTTATGATTTTCTTAAAACCTGGGTGTCTTACATTTAATGATGGTCTGTACTTGTATTCAGTTGTTAGAGTGTCTGCAATTCTAATTACTGCGTGGAGACTTGCTCCTATTAAAACTCCTGTTGCTGCTGAATATATTCCCAATGTGTCATTGAAAAAATAAACTCCTCCAATGATTCCTATATTGTAAAGAATCGGTGAAAATGCGTATGCAATAAAGTGCTTATAGCTCATCAGGATGTTTCCTAGCGTGTTGCTTATCGCAAATAGTATGGCTGATGGAAGCATCAGCCTTGTCATAGTGATGATGTTTTGTTGCATTTCCATTGTCGCTTCTGGGAATAGAAATGGAATTATGTGAGGTATAAATATGAATGCTATTGCTGATAGCACTGCAATTAAGAGAGTTGCTGTTGTTAGCATTGTGTGTGCTACTTCGTGTCCTTCTTTTTTGTCCTTAACTAGGTATTCTGTGAATATGGGAAGAAAAGCTGCTGTTAGCGCTCCAGCTATAAATAGGTTGAATAATAAATCCGGTATTATGAATGATGCATTATAAGTATCTGTTGCGCTTGTTGTACCGAAATTGACTGCAATTACTCTGTCTCTTATTAGCCCTATCCCGTAGCTAAGAAATGATGTGATTGCAATTAATGCTGTAGCACTACCTATTTGTATTGGTCTGAATAGCTTTTTACGCATGTGTTGATTTTACCTGATTATGCCTTTTGGAGTCGCTTGTACACTTGTTTTTGGCGACGCTTTGTTGTATAATATATTATAAGATTTGAAACAAAAACAAACAGATGATTCAGCATTTACGCCAGTTATCGTTGCTAAACAAGATTTTCAATGTTCATGGGAATGAATGGTCTAAAATTATTGCTTCTTGGACTATAAGTTTTTTATATAGAGTTGGCTTTGTTATTGGCTGGACTATCATAGTTTCGTTGTTTGTTTCTAGGTTTGGAATAGCGTCTTTGCCGTTTCTGTTTGTTGTTAATGGTGTTTTTACTATAATCGGAAGTTTGTTTTTCTCTTTTTTACTTCAGCATTTTAGAAATGTTACCTTAATGGTGGCCAATTTATTTATTGGTTCTTTGATTTTGCTTGCTGCCTATTTATTTTCAAGTTCTAGCGATCTCTTGTTTTTCGCTTTGATGCTTATGGCAGAGGCTATTTTCTTTGTTCAATTTCGTATTATGCTTAATGGTTTTATTGAAGAGATGTTTACTCCTTTACAGAGCGAGAGGACATTTCCTTTGATAGAGGCTTCGGAGACAATTGGGGGTATAGTTGCCGGTTTGGCGATCACTATTGTTTCAGGATATTTGAATGTGTCATCTTTTTTACTTGTCTGGATCGCTTTGTCCTTGGCCATTGTTCCGCTGATATTTATATACCAGTCAATGTCTAAGAAGGTTCCACATTTTTCTGAGAAAAATTTAAAGGTCAGCTCTTTGGATATTTTTTCCAAGTTGAAGAATGAGATTTCTGATTCTAATCATTATAAGTATGTGAAGGGACTTTTTATTATTGTTTTGTTCCAATGGATCCTTTTTAATTTACTGGAGTTCCAGTATACAAAGGCCGTATACAAAAGTGTTTCTGGTGTTATTTTGGTTGCTGGTAGTGGATTTGAACATGCACTTTTTCATGATCTTGGTGCCTTATTTATTTTAATATCTGCCTCTGCTCTTGTGGTTCAGCTCTTTATTGGTAGTCGTTTAATTAATTCTTTAGGTGTTGTTGGCAGTATGTTGCTTCACCCTATTGTTACTATTTTAAGTATTTTTGGATTAACTTTTTCGTATAACTTTCCTACTGCCGTTCTGGCGAAGAATAATTTCACTATCACCTCTGTTATTCACTTGAATGCGTACCATAGTTCTTACTATGCAGTTAAGGACAGTTTGCGTGAATATGTTAGGGAGTTTCTTGATGGAATAGTTCGGCCACTTGGAGCGATACTTGGAACGGGCGTTATTATTGGTTTGCAGTTCTTGTTTAAGGGGAATTCTCTAATATTTTATGTTAATGCTCTGATGCTGGTAGTTGCTTTTGCTCTACTCTTTGTGACGTTTAGGCAGCAGAAGAAATACACTGATGTTGCTTTGGATTCCTTAAATGGCTCTGCTGATAGAGATGTTCGTATTAATGCCGTGGATATTCTTTCTCAAAGAGGGCATGATGATTCTTTGCCACACCTTAGGTCTATTCTTAAAAATCGCAAGGAACCTGTCTCTTTGAGGGTTCAGATTCTTAAGGCTTTTGGTGAACTTCAAGAGGACTCTACATTGCCTGATATTGTTCATTGTCTTGGTTCTGATTGTAGCGAAATAAGGGAAGCTGCTATTGATTCTCTCCTTGAGTTCAAACTTTTGTTTAAAAATGATAATAACTATTTAGTTATTGAGCATAGCCTTGTTGATTCTCTTGAAAAGCTATTTAAAAAGGAGGTCAATTACGAGGTGAGGAGCAAAGTGTTGCAGTTCCTATCTAGGCTTAGCACAGTTGCTACATTTGAATTCTTGCTGCACGCGCTTAAATCACTGCGTGGAAATCTTAAGGCTGAAGTCATTTATGCGCTTGGGAATTTTGGTGATAGGGATGTTGTCCAATTTATTCGTCCATACCTTAAATCTACTAATCCAAAGCTGCATTGGGCTGCGATTATGGCTCTTGGTCGTTTTGACGAATTTCGTGAGGAGGCTGTTGGGCATATTTATTCTGGTTTGAATGCAGACACTGATGATGATATTGCTCGAGCTCTATTCGCTGTTGGTGAGATGGGTATTAGGAAAAAGAAGAAGGTCTGCTATGAACATCTTAAGTCTGACTCCCTTGAGATAAGGATTAATGCAGCTATAGCTCTTGCGAAAATGGGATACTCAGACTGTATTCCTGTTTTAACTGATCTGCTTTTCCATACTGAGGAGAAAACTTCTATGCGTGTTAAGAGGATGCTTAAAAATGTTGACGTGCGCATTTCTAAAAATCTTGATAAGATCATTAGGCATTTAGTTGTTCAGGAGGTGACTTCCATCATTCCGGAGGACTCGTCCGTTTCAATAGATAAAATTGACAGAAAGGATTTAAAGACACTTAAGTGGCTTTACTCCTTGTCAGGCGAGTACGAAGAGGTGGAACATATAAACAAATTCATTTAACTTCAAATAAACATGCAGAAGAATCTTACAATAGAGAAGGCACAGTCAGGTACTACAGAGAATTACGATGTTATTAAATTTTCTGGAGAATTTGATAAGGCTGGACACAGTGATGTTAAGGCTGATCTCGAAACCCTTGTTAAGGCTTTTGATAAAAAAATTCTGGTTTTTGATTTTGCTGGTTTGAAATTTATTAATAGTGAAGGTATTGGCTATCTTATGGAGATTCATGCTCACCTTATGAAAAAAGATAAGAAGCTTGTTATCGTCGGAATGAGTGCTCACGTGGAGGATGTTTTTAAGACCATAGGAATTCAGGAGATAATTACCCTATACCCTACTTTGAAGGACTTTAAAGATAAATAACATGACAATTTTATTAAAAAGTTTAACGCGAAAATTGTTTTTTAATTTCCTTTTAGTTTCAGGTCTTATTTTTGGGGCTTATTATTACGGCGTTCAGGGTGATATCGAATCGGTTGATTATTATTATTTGCTTGGTTCTCTTGGAGTTTTGTCATTTCTGTTTTTGTTTCTCTATTATTGGCAGGCTTATCGGCCTCTGCGTGCTACTTTGAGGCAAATGCAGGCCTTGTTGGCAGGTAAACCTTATCAGCAGATTTTTACTCGTCGTACTGATGAGTACGGTATTTTAGCCCATTTTTTTAATCAGGTTACTGCTGGTCTTGGGGAGGTTAGTTCCGATCTTAAAGATCGAAGAAGGATGATTGATGAGCTAACAATTGCATCTCAGCTACA
>JABJOK010000101.1 GCA_018664365.1 Candidatus Peregrinibacteria bacterium
ATCCTTCACCAACTTGTACAGATTCTCCACATTCTGGACATTTTCTGCTTTTTATAACGTCTTTTTTGTTGAATGAAACTGTTTTTACCGGAACGTGCTCACGTTCTTCGCTTGTTTCTGCAACTGGGGGAAGTGATACTTCTTCGAATTTTGTCTCTGTTGTTTCTATTGTTGGTTCTGGTAGCTCTGATTTGTCTTCTTTTTTCTCTTCTTTGTTTAGATTTAGTACCTGTTCTTGCCTACTTCCGTCTCTATATACTGTGCATCCTTTTAGTCGAAGCTCCCATGCTAGAATGTATCCTTTTCTTACATCCTCTCTGGTTGCTGAATTAGGGAAGTTCACTGTTTTACTGATGCTATTATCAACATTTTCTTGGAAAGCTCCTTGAACTTTAATGTGATCTTCTGCGCTTATATCCATTGCTGTTACAAAAACTTTTTTAATATTTTCAGGGATTTCTTCGATGTGCTGAATAGTTCCGCTTCTTTCAATTTCTGAGACTATTTCATCTTTGTATAGGCCTTGTTTTTTGAGCTCTTCTACCAAGAATGGATTAATATAGGCTAGTTTTTGTCCACTCATAACAGTTTTGTTATATGAGAGAGCAAAGAATGGTTCAATTCCTGAGCTACATTCAAGTAGCATTGAGATAGATCCAGTTGGAGCAACTGTAGTTAATGCTGCATTTCTACGTTTAATGTTTTGTCCTTTTGGTCCAAAAATACTTATGTCCCAATTTGGGAAGCATCCTTTTTCTTCTGCTATTTTTGTTGAATATTCGTGTGCAGCTTCATTTACGATTCTCATTACTGTTTTTGCAGTTTGAAGTCCTTCTTCAGAATCGTAGGGAATACGCATTTGATAAAGCATGTCTGCAAATCCCATTATTCCGAGTCCAAGTCTTCTATTGTTTCTGAAAGTTGCGTTTACTTTATCTACAGGGAAGTCGGATAGGTCGATTACGTTGTCTAGCATTCGGACTGCAGAGTGAGTAACCTCTCTTAGGTGACGTTCTTTGACTTTACCTTCACTATCAATAAATTTAGCTAGGTTGATTGATCCAAGGTTACAAACGTCTCCATCGTGTAACCATTGTTCACCACATGGATTCGTAGCCTCTAGTCTTCCTAAAGCTGGAATTGGATTTGTGTCGTTAGCTGCATCTGGGAATAGAACTCCAGGTTCTCCATTTTTCCAGGCTGCGTTAATGATCTTGTCCATCAATTCTGGAGCAGTGATTGATTCGTCGATAGCTTCTACAAATGCTCCACGGTTATCTCTAACGACTCTGCGTGGTTTCATTTTTTTATTGTTCCAGACGCATTGCCAAGGTTCTTCTGATTTATTTTTTACGGCCTCCATGAATTCATCTGTAAGTGCAACTGAGATATTGAAGTTAACAAGTGATCCTTCTTCCCATTTTGACTCAATGAATTCCAAAATATCCGGATGATCGACTCGCATTACTCCCATGTTAGCTCCATGCCTTCCTTGCTGTTTAATTACTCCAAATGACTCATTGTATGCATTCATGAAAGAAACGGGCCCAGAGGCCATTCCTTGAGTCTTGGTAGTTCTGTATCCAGCTGGACGAAGTAGGTGCCAAGGAAATCCTAGGCCTGACCCCGCTTGCTGAAGAAGTGCTGCGTCTTTTAGAGTTGTGAAAATTCCATCCATGCTGTCATCAAAGTGTATAACGATACAGTTTGAGACTAGACGTGTCTTTCCTCCTGCGTTTGCAAGAGTTCTTCCTGCTGGAATAAATTCGAAATTATTTAATGCTGATTCAAATTCTTTTGATAGTTGATTTACCTCTGCGTCACTCTTTCCATAATCTTTTTCTACTTCTGCTAGTGCTTTAGCGACTCTTTGGAACATTCCCTCAGGAGTTTCACAAACTTCACCGTCTTCATCACGCATTAGGTATCTTCCTGCAAGAACCTTCAGTGCGTTCATGCTGAAAGGAAGCTTTGTTGTTTTTCCATGAAGCACTTCTTCTTGGGCGTCTCTTAGATTTTTGTGCTGTTCACGATACAGAATGAAAGCTTTTGCAGTTTTTGCGTGTCCGCCTTCAATAAGGATTTTTTCTACAAGATCCTGTATTTGTTCTACGTTTGGAGTTTCGGTGCCATCTTTATAGAAGACTTCTAAAACAGCCGCAACTTGATTTGCGATCTGGTAGGCAAGTTCTTTGTCTTTACCTCCAACTGATTTAGCTGCATTCCAAATAGCTTCACCGATTTTTTTCTGATTGAACTCGACGATATCGCCGTTTCTTTTTTTAATTTTGATGATCGGAGACATAGTGATTCGATGGTTTAAGGGATGGTAAGGATTCAAAGCCTTTAGCGTTAGGCTTTTTGTTTTCCGTAAGAATGAGGGGAAAAACTATATATAGTAGAGTTTTCTAGGGCTCAGCCACAATATCTAGTGGGTGCTTAGAATGATAGCAAATTAGATTTTTACTTTAAAGAGTAAATGTCTAGAACGTGTTGACAGTTAATTGCTCCAGTTTCGTTGTGTATAATGCTGCACGTTTTTGGCTTTCAGGAGGGCTTTTTGCGGCTAAATAGGTGCCAGTTATTTTTATAAAAAATTCCAGTATTTGATAAGTCGAAGGGGTCTCTTTCAGGATCAAAATGGCAAAAATAAGGGGTGCTTAATGAATAGTTTTCCAATTTTTTCTTGTGAAAGCTTTTGCATTTCTGTAATTTTTTATTGATGGCAATTTTACCTTATTTCAAATGAAAAAAATACTTTTAGCAGTATGTGGTGTTAGTGTTTTCTTAATCTCTTCTTTAGTGGTGCATGCGGAGAGCATACGGCAGTTCAATGTTGAGCTTGAAGTTAACAAAGACGGTTCTATCGAGGTCTTGGAAAAAATTCTTTATGACTTTGATTGGCAGGAGCGACATGGGGTTTTTAGAGATATTCCTAATTCTTATGGGGAGGAAATGATTCGTGCTGATGTTGATTTCTTATCTGTGACTGATGAGGATGGAAGAGTTTATACTTTTAATGAAGAATATGTATCTGGATATGATCGAATTCGGGTAGGGGATCCTAATTCCACTATTTCAGGGGAGCATTGGTATTATATTTCTTATACTGTTGATGGGGTTGTAAATGGATTTGAGGATCATGATGAGCTTTATTGGAATGTAACTGGAGATATGTGGGAAGTGCCAATTGAATCCTCTTCAATTACAATTACGTTGCCTCGTGGAGATGGCTCTGAACTGAGTGATGTAGCTTGCTACAATGGATATGCAGGCGATACCTATACGGATTGTACGTATGATTTTGCGGGAAGAGTTGCTAAATATCAGATGAACTCGTCCTTGCAGGGTTATCAACAATGGACTGTTGTAGCTGCTTTCGACAAAGGGTTGGCTGCAGTTGCTGGTTACATTAATCCTAGAGTTACACCAGTTTATTCGACACTTTTTGTTGATGGAGAAAATATGGGACAAGTTGGTTATCCTATTAGAGTTGCTGAGGGGTCTCATGAAATTGAAATATCACATGGTATTAGATATGAGCCGTATTATGACGAGGTGGAGATTGTTGCTGGTGAGACGGTTATAATTTCTGAAACGTTGAATAGGACTATGTGGGGGTATTTGCTAGAAATGGTTTTGCCGATTTTACTGAGTCTATTTGCTTTGTATTTAGTGATAATGCTTTGGTACAAGAAAGGTAGAGACCCTAAAGGAAGAGGTACTATTATGCCATTTTATAAACCTCCTGAAGGGATTTCTCCTGGAGAGGCTGGTGTTTTGGTTGATGAGAAAGCAGATTTGCATGATATTACTGCCACCATTATTCACTTGGCTGTTAAAGGTTATTTGCACATTAAAAAAGATGTTGAAAAGAAGTTTTTGTGGGGGAAGGAGACTAATTATACGTTTATAAAGAAGAAGGAATTAAAGGCAAAAATATCTGTTAATAGTAAGGCATCAGGGGAAAATCCTTTGGATTTTGAAAAGAAGCTTTTTGATGCAATTTTTTCTAAGAGTGATGTTAAGGAGGTAGAGCTTAAGGATTTGCAGAAAAGCTTTTATAAGAAATTACCTGGTTTGAAGGATTCAATGTATGGACATGCTACTGAAAAGGGATATTTTGCAGATAATCCTGATAAAGTTCGAGGGAAATATATTGGATGGTCTCTTTTTGCTATGTTTGCTTCATTTGCGATTTCATTCTTTTTGACTGGAGCATTTGAAAGTGCGATGTACTTACTTTTGATTCCTGTGGGGGTTGTGTTCTTTATTCTTTCGTTTTCTATGGCTAAGAAGACACAACAGGGGATTGAAATGTATGAAAAAATCCTTGGACATAAGATGTTTATAGAGACGGCTGAGCAAGACCGTTTAAAAGTTTTATTTTCTCCAAAGGAGTACCAGGATGTTTTTGAAAAGAATCTTCCTTACGCTATGGTTTATGGACTTGATAAGGAGTGGGGTGAGCAGTTTGAGGGCCTATATGAAGGAGTTCCTGGTTGGTATCACGGAGATAATGATTTTCATGCATTTACAAGGAGCATGACTTATCTAACGCGTACTTCTGTGCGTGCCTTGACTAGTAATCCAAATGGAGGAAGTAGTAGTGGAGGATGGTCTGGCGGATCTGGATTTGGAGGTGGCGGATTTTCTGGAGGTGGATTTGGTGGAGGTGGAGGTGGCAGCTGGTAGACTTGCTGGAAAGCTTTTTCTGGTACGTTCGCATTATATCAATTTCAATTTGTTTTTGCGTTAAGTTCAAATAGCATCTTCTTGATAAGTTGACTTTTGTGGTTATTCTATTAGGATGTGGCCTTCTTAAATTAATATATGGGGGTAGAAACTACTAGTAAGGATGAGGATTCGGCAATAGTGCCTAGATATTATGAGTGCGTAATTAGTGGACAGCTGTTTTATGCTCCTGGCTCTGTAGAGGACTGTCTTCAGAGAAGAAGAACTTGTACTGGATGGAGAGTTGACGGTGTTCTTACCGAGGTAGGTCCAGTTTCTGCTACGAGGCTGATTGTCTATGAGGCAGCCTGTGATGAGTTTGAAGCTAGGAAAGTGGGCGGACATAGGGAAGATTATATTCAAGAGCTTATTGAAGATCCTGAATTTGTTTCTGGTGTTTTAGTAGGGCGTGCAAAAAGAGAAGTCTTATCCGTTTTGAGTCAAATCACTGGATCGCCCGAGACTTATAAAAACATTAATGAGTTGAGGAATTTTTTGCTTGAAGGTATTCGAATGGAAGATTATAAGAATTTTGACTATGCGGGGAAAGGGCTTGAACTTAGGCCAGCGATGGAATGTTTGATGCAAGAGATTAGAACTGTGAAATTCTTTAAGGCTTTGCAGGAAGCCTTGGATCGTCTTGATGGTATTAAGGATGAAATTCAAGTTGTTGATGCAGGATCAGGTCCTATACCTATTTTTGCGATTATTGCTGCTTTGTTAAATGATAAGGTTAAAGCTACTTGCTTAGAGGTGAATTCAAAATCTGCCGAGATGGCGATGAGGATAATAGATAATTTAGGTCTTAGCGATAGGGTTGATGTTGTGAGGGGAGATGCAATTTACTATGTACATGATAAGCCAATTGATCTGCTTATTTCTGAAACTATGTATGCAGGGCTTATGAATGGTGAGGAGATGGTGGATATTTTGAGACATTTGAGGCAACAGTCTTTTCGAGATGGGGAAGTTATTCCTAAGTGCGTCACTGTTAATGCGGGCATGGCTTTAAGGGGAAATAGACATTCTTGTTCTGTTCCTGAGGATGAATTGATGATTCCTTTACGAAAAGTTTATGAATACAATGCTGAAACTAATGATAAGGAAAGAATGATTGAATTTTCTTTTGATTTAAGCTCTCTTCCAAGAGCTGGAGAATATAGATTAGTTCTTTCAAGCGATGTTGTTCTGGGCGAGGGGCTTAGCTTAAGCGGTGATGATACGAATATTACAAGGCCTTTCAAGGTTAAGACAATTATTCATGTTAGGGAAGAAGATTTGGATAAAGTTTTAAAGATTTCTTATTGGCCTGGTCAGCATGAGGAGGATATTAAAATGGAATTTGCTGAAAGGTAGTCAGTCTAATTTATAGAGTGCCTTTTAATATAGATGGTAGTCCCAAGGGGAATCGAACCCCTGTTTC
>JABJOK010000099.1 GCA_018664365.1 Candidatus Peregrinibacteria bacterium
TATGCAGGAACTCATCTTCAATATCTTAAGGGCAATAAATGGGTTAAGACTTCGGCACTGGTGGTGATGATTTTCTTGGGAATTAAGATGGTGATGTAGCATGCCTCTTCCTATACTGAAGTGCCTCAGCAATGTGGTTTTCTGATATTTTTTCTTTATACTCTAGGTCGGCGATTGTACGAGCGAGTTTTATTACTTTTAGGTAGCCTCTGTTTGAAAGATTTAGAGATTGGGAGGCATGAGTAATTAGTTTTTGAGCATCGGTTGATAGGGAACAATGCTTCCTTATGTGACTTAGGCTCATATCTGAGTTTTTATTTATTCTGTTTTTGCTGAACCTGTTCTCTTGAATTTGTTGTGCGTCTAGGATGGGAGCAAATGAAAAAATTTCTTTATTTGTTCTAACTAAAGCTTTGCTCATTGATACTTTTGAAATTTCTAGAAAAATATCTATTCTATCCAATAGTGGCCCCGATAGTTTTTTCTGATAATTTCTTATTTGTGACTGGGTGCAAACACATGGTATTCTTTTGTCTCCCTTGTAACCGCAAGGGCAGGGATTCATTGTGGCCAAGAATGTAAAATTGCTGGGGAATCTATAGCGATTTTTTGCTCGACTAATGTTTATCTCTCTATCTTCTAAGGGTTGCCTAAGTGCATTGAGTGTGAATTTTGAGAACTCAGCTATCTCATCAAAAAACAAAACTCCGTTGTGTGCCAATGAGATTTCACCAGGCTTGGGGTTTGTTCCCCCTCCAATAATTGAAGCAACTGAGGCTGTGGGATGAACTTCTCTAAAGGGACGTTCAGTTATCAATGGCTCTTTTTCAGTTAGCAAATTCGATATTGAAAATATTTTTGTAGTTTCTAATATCTCATCTTTTGTCATGGGAGGAAGGATGGACTTGAATGAGCGACACAGGAGTGTTTTGCCGCAGCCAGGGGCCCCATATAAAAGAACATTGTGTCCTCCTGCGGCAGCTATTAATAATGCTCTTTTAGCCTGAGTATGTCCTACAATGTTATCGAAATGAGTTCTTTTTGATATACCTCCTTTGAATCTATTTATGTTGGCTACAGGAAATCTTTTTAGTTCGATTTCTGAAAAAGTGTAGTCTATTAAATCTGAAATGCATTCAAATGGATAAACTTCTATCCCTTCTATAAAGCTGGCCTCGACAGCATTTTCCTGAGGAAGAAATATTCTTTTAAACCCATTCTCTTTTGCATGCTGAGTGATGGCCAATATCCCTGGAACTTTTTTAATTTGTCCAGTTAGTGATAATTCTCCAATTATTAAGGTTTTAGATAGTTTTTCTTTTGATATTTGATCACTTGCAATAAGAATGCTTACAGCTATTGGCAGGTCTAGAAGCGATCCCTGTTTCTTTAATTGAGCTGGAGCAAGATTTATAGTTTTTCGTGTCTGTGGAAAAACGGCTCCAGAGTTTTTTATACTTGAGCGAACTCTCTCCTTTGATTCCTGAACAGAGGTATCACCAAGTCCAACTATTGAAAAATATGGAAGACCATTCGATATATCTGCCTGCACTTCAACTATCTGGCAATTTAGTCCTGAAAAAGTACATGAATAAGTTTTTCCAACCATTCTAAGTCTTAAATTATTCTAAGACTAATTCTGAATGCAAAATTGAAAAATCAAAGTTTTTAAACTTTTACTCAAAATGAAGTGTGTACTTTATCTCTCCTGTTTCAAAATAGATTATTTTTCCATTTGATGCTGGAATCAGTTCAGTGGGTGAATCCTCAAGGTCAAAGCTTTTGATTTTTGTATAAGAGTTTTCTTCGGCATGATAAATCCCAAATGAAAAATCTGTTGTTATGTCATCAACAACAGTAACGTAATTTAGATGAGCCCCTACCTCTGAGGAGGAGGCCAATCCATGATTACTAACAAAGAATAAAGAATTCTCATCTGCCCATGTGTACTCGGTAGCCTCTTTTGTTAGCCCTAACTGCCTTGTTTCATTGTTACTTCCTATAATAAAAATGTTGGGAGAATCTGTAGTTTCAAAAACAAAAAAGTCTCCATTTTCTGACCATTCGCCCTTCGAAATACCACTTAGATCTTCTGTGATTTTGATTTTTGTATTTGTTGATCTATCCACTTTATATGCATCATTACTTTCTCCATCAATAACTAATACTGTGCGATCATTTCCAAACATCTTTGGCTCTTTTATTTCTTTAGCAAAGAAGGCTATTGGCTCATCTATAAATGAATTGGCCTCTGCTAACTTGTAATATTTATTTACTTCATCGTAGCCAAGTGTGAATTCCTGCACATTATCTTTATCAGGTATTTCTTCGACTACTTTTAAATATGGAATAAATCTGAATCTCACTTCTTCTGCAATTTCTCTCCAAAGAGGAACGTCTATCTCCACTATCATGTCCTCCCTTCCCTCTTTGCTTAATATTAAATTCTTAAGGCCTATTTTTTGAGTTATCTCACATGGAGACGTCTCACATAAGTAATTCCCCTCTTCATATACTCTAACCTCAAATGGTACTTCACCAATCAAA
>JABJOK010000102.1 GCA_018664365.1 Candidatus Peregrinibacteria bacterium
AAAAACTTTATTGCATCATCTTCTTTTCCAGCCTTTAGGCGCTCTTCTCCTTTTTTGCACAACTCTTCAACCTTGTTCATATCTTTCTTCGTCTTTTTTTCGGTAATTTGAGAAGTTATTTCTTCAATCTCATCATCTACACATTTTTCTCCAGGAGATTCAGCGGTAGTATTGGCCTTTTTGTGCAGAAGGTGTGCCCTGCGGACAAATACGCCAGCAAGAAGTAAGGAGCTAAACAGTATGACTAAATAAGTCCACATTTTTAACGATTAGATTTTTTTACAAGCTTTTCCACATGTTTAACGTCAAACACCACAAAATCATCAGGGCCAGCATAGGCCTTTACCTTCTGGTTTAAAACATCAAGGCCGACAACGTTAACCTCCTTTCCAGAAGCAACCGGACAAGCCTTCGCAACCTTCACGACATTTCCAATATTAGGAAGGTTTTTGCGTAGAGCCTTGTATGCCTCTACTTCATATTTCAAACAACACAAAAGTTTTCCACAAGCACCAGAAAGCTTGGAGCTTCCCTTGCTTTCAAGTCCCTGTGCCCTAACCATCTCCATGTTAATACTCTCAAGCTTATCAAGAAAGCCCTCACAACATAGCTGGCGTCCACATTTACCATATCCACCTATTAGCCGAGCCTTGTCCCTAGGGCCAATTTGCCTTAAATGAATCTGTTTTTTAACGCTTTTTGCTAAGTCTTTTACGAGCTCCCTAAAGTCAACGCGCTCATCTGCAGTAAACGTAAAGTGAACCTTGTTTCCATCAAAGGAAAAAGTAGACTTGAACACATTCATATCAAGCTCATGTTTTTCTATAAGCTTCGCGCAGGTTGCAAGGGCCCTGTCTTCAAGAGACTTGTGGCTCTCTATTTTCTGCAAATCGTTCGCAGTTGCTTTACGCAAAACTTTTGAAGAGGTAATTACGGACTCTTCTTCTGCCGCATCTTTATTAACATACTTAACCCTGCCAAATTCTTCCCTTCCCTCGTCATCTCTAAAGATAACGGAGTCTCCAGGAGAAACGGCAGCTTTTTCGCTAAAAGGAATCTCGTAAACTCGAGAACAGAAAGCGCAATCAATTCCGGTAACCTTTGTAGCCATAATTAAATTATTAACATTAAATTTTCTAAAGCTAGACGCGTATTTATATTTTTCTTAAGTAAAATACCAGTCTCTTCGATTTTTGAAAGGGTATTTAGGTAGCGATCAACCTCCTTCCCCTCTAGGACCCGACTTCTAAGAACATGCATCAAAATATTTAAAAAAAGTTCGGTCTGCTTTTTGTCTTCAGCAATTTCTTCAACATATGAAAAACGATCCACAACACTTTTTCTATCTAAAAAATTCTGGACATCGCGGTAAACCTCAAAATACTTAGCCAAAGACGCTGGGTTTTCCATTAGGTGAATGGCCTTGCCGGTTTTACCAAGGGAGAAAAGGCTTACCTGCCTTATCTCTTTATCTTCGCGATCCGAGTAAAGATCTTTAAGCTTAGACTCCAAATACTTTGTTGAAACATGTTGAAAATTCACAACACGAACGCGGGACACAATAGTAGGAAGAAGCGCCCTAATGTTGTTTGTGGTCAAAACAAACACCGTTCGTTCAGGAGGCTCTTCAAGCGTTTTAAGAAAACTGTTTGCCGCCTCGGTAGTCATTCTCTCAACGCCCTGGATAAGAAAGATTTTATACCTAGACTGACCGGTCATATTGCATCTCTCAACAAGCTTTCGAACATCCTCAATCTTTATGGAATCCCCTTCGTCGCGAAGCTCAACGGTGTCTAAGTGACTTCCAGAAGATATTTGCTGGCACGTTGGGCACTTGTGGCAAAAGTCTTTTTCGCACTGCAAGATACCCGCAAGTTTTCGAGCAACAGTGTGTTTTCCAACGCTATTCGGGCCTGCCAAAAGATAGGCGTGTGAAAGTTTGTCAAAATTAATATCATTTTCTAGCAGCTCAAGCTGCTTTTCGTGCCCAATTATTGACCAGTTGTATTTCATTTTAGAGCTTAGCTTCCCATACTTTTTCCTGACGCACAAGCAGGTTTTTAGCCTCTTCGGGGTGAGCCATGATCTCTTTCACAAAGCGCTCCAGGCGAACGCGATTCTGAGACCCCTTTACCAGGATAACGTCATCCTTCTCCACCTTGTTCTTAAAGAACTCAGCGGCTTCACCAGACGAATTAAAGCTGTGGACCACCTTGGGGTCCATTCCGCCTTCTTTTGCTTTTTCAGCAATCAGTTTTGCATCAGTTCCGACTGTAATTAAATAGTCGGCGTATTTTGGAACTATCTCCCCCATCTCTTTGTGTAAATGCTCGCTCTCTTTTCCTAGCTCATTCATATTTCCTAAAACAGCAACAGTTCTTTTTCCTTGGCCAACAAGGTCAAGGGTTTTGAGCGCAGCCTTAAGCGCGGCTGGAGAGGAGTTATAAGAACTGTCTAAAACGGTAGACTCTTTTTTTCCTTCAAGTATAGACATTCTTCCTGGAGGAAGGTTAAACCTATCTAGTGCAGCAATGGCCTCTTCAAGATCCATCCCCAGGATATTCGCACAAATAATTGCCGGCAAAACAACGTAAACGTGATGGTCTCCAAGCACATTCGTTAGGACCTCGTATTTTTTATGCTGATACTTAAGAACAAACTGCATCCCTTCAAGAGTTTGTTGAATATCAGTTGAACAAAATTCGGCCACATCATCTTTTCCAAAAGTACGGGTATTTTTTCCCGCACGCTCTTTCGCAAGCCTGGCAATATACGGATTGTCTATATTTAAAATGGCGGTAGAGCCATCCTTAAGCTTCTTTATTAGCTTTGACTTCTCTTCAAAAATAGACTGAATATCTTTAAACTGCCCCTCGTCAATATGCACAGAATAGACGTTTGTAAAAATAGCAATGTCGGGATCCACAACTGATAGCAAGTAGTCCATATCTCCAGGCTTATCAACGCCTAGCTCAAGCAAAAGTATCTCGCTGTGGTCTTGAAAAAAGCTATGGTAGAAGGCCCTCATAAGAATCAGGGACCACTTCACGGCAGACCGATAGCCACTCTCAACATCTAGTATCGTCAAAAGAAGCCCAAACTCAGAATTCATGCTCTTGTTGCTACGCTTAACTTTGTATTTTGAATTTAGGATAGAAAAAATCGCCTCCTTCGTACTGGTTTTTCCGACGGATCCAGTAACGGCAATGATTTTTCCTTTATACTTCTTAAGCTTGCGCTTTGCCATGCGTTTAAGAAGAAAAAGTACAATTTTTCTGAAAAGCCCCTTCATATAATGCATTAAATGCGTAAGGAATCTACCATAAACGGCTTCCAAAATCGAGCAGAAATCTGTTAGAATGGCGGTCGAAACCTAACCCCCTCAGCATGAAAAAACTACTAATTATTACTTCAATTTTAACACTAACTTTTATGGCAACAGGATGTGGAAAAAGCGGCACAACCGCAACTCTTAAGACGACAATGGGAGACATTGAAATAGAACTATATAAGAACGAGGCTCCAGAAACAGTGAAAAACTTTATTGAATTAGCAAAGGAGGGAAAGTATGACGACGTTCCATTTCATAGAGTGATAAACGATTTCATGGTGCAAACTGGAGATTTTGAAAACAAAAATGGAACAGGAGGACACAGCTATAAGGGGCCGGGAACATATTTAGAAGATGAGTTTGGAAAGGGGCTTGAGCATGTTTATGGAGCGGTTTCTATGGCCAATTCAGGCCCGAACACAGGGGGAAGCCAGTTCTTTATTGTAGACGCACCAAAAGGAACAGACTGGCTCGACGGGCACCATGCAATATTTGGAATAGTTAAGGAC